>CAIXXY010000023.1 GCA_903923535.1 Candidatus Staskawiczbacteria bacterium
AATGGACAATATAATCCTTAAAACAGGGCTCACGATGAATCTTATAAAAAGATAGATTATTACTATAGCGACAATTATTACTATAATTGATGTTAAATTTATTATCATAATGTCCGTATTATTATAAGTGTTTATTATATAATTCTATCATAAAATGAAAAAGTAGTGCAATGTTTTTCAGCAATAGGGGCATCAGTAACCCTCCATCTCCCGGAGTTTTTTTAAATTTAACTATTCTTTTCTAAGATTAAATTGTTGAGTATTTTTTTAACGGTTTTTATGCTTTCTGGTTCAATTATTGAAATCGCAACTGCTTCTTTGCCGATTTTTTTGAATTCATTTTTTATTTTAGAAATAGTATCTGCATCGACGGTATCGCTTTTGCTTATAAAAATATACTCTGGTTTTTCTAAGAGCAGTTTATTATAAGCTTCTAATTCTTTTCTTACGTTTTCATAATCTTTAATCGGGCTAGGGGAGTCGGCTGAGACAAAATGAAATAAAATTTTTGTTCGCTCTATGTGGCGCAGAAATTTAATGCCAAGCCCTTTGCCGGCAGAAGCCCCTTCTATCAGCCCCGGAATATCAGCCAATATTAAATCATAATATGTGCCTAAGTTTGGTTCTAAGGTTGTGAATGGATAATTTGCAACTTTAGCCTGAGCTTTTGTCAATTCATTAAGCAAGCTTGATTTTCCAACGTTCGGCAGGCCTATAAATCCGACATCAGCAATCATTTTTAATTCTAGGTGCAAATTAAATTGTTCTCCGGGTTTTCCTTTCTGAAATTGTTTTGGACTGGTGTTTGTCGATGATCTGAAATACCAGTTTCCTTTGCCGCCTATTCCGCCTTTAGCAATTAATTCGCGCTGGCCAATTTTGGTAATTTCAATATCTTTGTTGGCGGTTGGGTTGTGGCAGACAGTTCCGGTGGGTACAAACAAAATCAAATCTTCCGCATCGCGGCCGTCGTTGAGTTTTGGCTTCCCGTTTTCCCCATTTTTGGCTTTACATTCTTTTTTAAAACGGAACTTTCTTAAAGCTCCTAAATCCGCTACTCCTTCAAGAAAAATATTACCGCCAGAGCCGCCATTTCCTCCGGTAGGGCCAAGGGCAAGTTTTACATTGGTAAAAGTTACCAGACCTTCTCCGCCATGGCCGGCTGTTACAGTTATTTTAACATCGTCTACAATCATGATTTAAAATATAATTGGCAGAAGCAATGACCGTCCTTTTCGATTTCATCTTTGTGCCAGAAGCACGGGCAGATTTTTTTTGTATCTTCTTCTTTATCTCCGGAAACCCTTCGGCAAGGGCAGTATTCCTCCCCGTATTTTTCTTTATTTCTAAGAAGTCCATCTATTACTCTTTCAACAGTCTTTTCGTCAGGATTTAATTTAAAGCCATTCTTCTTTGCGTAATCGCTGAATTCTTTTTTCATTTTTTCAACTTTGTTTTGTTTATCATCTGTCGGGGCAGGGGATTTTTCTTTTTCCAATATATTTTCCAGCCATTCTTTGATTGATTTTTCCGGTATAAGGCCCACGAATCCGCTCAAAGGTTCGCCATTTTTGAATACTATGACAGTCGGGATTTTTTCAACCCCGAATTTTTGCGCAGTTTGAGGGATGTTATCAAGGTCAGCTTTCACAAAGACAATCTTTTCCTTGAAATGCCCCGACAATTTTTCTAAAATTGGACCCAATACCTGGCAAGGCCCGCACCAAGTGGCAAAAAAATCAACAAGTATAAGTTTGTCTTTGGTTTTAATTTGCTCTTCAAAATCTTGGTCTGTTGTAATATTTTCCATAGTTTTGTTATTTCGAACGTTAATAATTTAAAACTTTTATTTGAATTTTTTAAAAATTAGTTTCTGCATAAATCCATGAATAATTACCGCCGTGAAACGTTAACATTGTAAAATAATGATTTTCTCTATCAATTTCTCCTATAGTTACAATGTGTAAATTATTATTTTCATCAATCAGGTAGGGGATGGGCAAATCATATTGCACATCGTATTTTGCTTTTATCGTTATCGGTATTGAAGAGTCCGTAAGATTTATATCAGGAGATATATTTATTGTTATAAGCGACCCCACGCCAGATTTTACTTCAAAATTACTTTTTTTGAAACTCAAAGTTAATTCTGTTTCTTGTTTCAGCGGAGGAATAATTACTATGACTGATTTTTCCGCATTTTGCAATATTCCGCCATTAACACCAATTTTTTCTTTTATAATTTCGCCATAATTAAATTGTAAAGTAGATTGCTGGGCAGGGTTTTTTAGGGTATTTGTATATTTAAAATAAAAAAAGTATCCGCAGATGATTATTATGGCGAAGATAATTAATATTAAGAAAATATTCGTCAAATATTTTTTGTTCATAATTAGTTATATAAATTAT
>CAIXXY010000024.1 GCA_903923535.1 Candidatus Staskawiczbacteria bacterium
AAGACAAGCGGAAATACAAACACTGAAATTGGCGTGGCACAGACCGTTTTGAATCAATTAAAGCCGGAACATCAAATTTTTATCGTCGAAATGGCTGCGTACAGAAAGGGAGAAATAAGGCTATTGTGCGACATAGTAAAGCCGAAAATTGGAATTGTAACCGGCATTAATGAACAGCATCTGGCTCTTTTTGGCTCGTTAAAAAATCTGCTTTCAGCTGAGGGTGGTGGAGAATTAGCGGATGCACTGCCGAAAGACGGAATTTTATTTGTGAATGGAGATAATAAATATTGCTTGAATCTTTATAAAAGATTTGATGGAAATAAAAAGATTTACAGCTTGAGCAGTAAAACAATAAATTCAGATATCTGGTCAGATAGCATTACGGTTCATAAAAATTATATTTCATTTTTGGCGATTAATAAATCAGGCGATTTAGCGCATTTTGATGTAAAAGTTTTGGGCAGGCAAAACGTGGAGAATCTTTTAGGATCTATTTTAATAGCAAAAGAATTAGGCATGAGTTTTGAAGAAATTTCCGAGGCTTGCAAAGATATTTCTCAACAACAAGCGGGGACGGTCTTAAAACAGGGAAAACATGGGATTGATGTTATAGATTCTTCATATTCTGCAAATCCAGATGGAGTTTTTGCAGATTTAAATTATCTTTCAATTTATCCTAATAAAAAAATAATTGTTATGCCTTGTCTGATTGAATTAGGCGAAAAATCTTCAGAGATCCATGAAAAAATTGGCAAAAAAATCGGTAAAATTTGCGATTTAGCAATAATTACCAGCAAAGATAAATTCGAAGAAATAAAAAGGGGAGCGATAGGAGCTGGCATGGAAGAAAAAAACATTATATTGTGCGACAATCCGCAGGATATTTATTCAATGATTACGCTTTTTTGCAAGGCAGGAGACGCAGTTTTATTAGAAGGCAGAGTTCCGGCAAAATTAATTAATTTATTAATATAATCTGATACAGAAGAATGAGTTATTTTAAGCCGATTTCAATTTCTTTGTCGCCGAATGTGGAGAAAGATGATGTTAAACTTGCCTTGAATTTGATTATTAGGCCATGGCTTTGGCGTAATGGAAAAGCTGTAAAAGAAATAGAAGATAATTTTAGAAAATATTTAGGCGTAAAATATGCTTTTTCTTTTAATTCTGGAAGAAGCGCCTTTTTTGCAATTCTAAAAGCCCTTGATTTTCCGACTGAAAGCGAAGTTTTATTGCAGGCATTTACATGCAATGCCGTGCCAAATCCTATTTTATGGGCTGAATTTCAACCAATTTATGTTGATTGCTCAAAAGAAGATTTTAATATAGATATAGAAGATTTAAAGAAAAAAATTTCAGAAAATCCGGACGCAAAGGCAGTTGTTGTGCAAAATACTTTTGGATTGCCATGCAATATGGATGAAATAAATCTTATTGTGCGACAGTCAGGGCTTATTTTGATTGAGGATTGCGCGCATTCGCTGGGGGCTGAATTCTTGCCCATCACTAACTTTGAAATAAATAGTGAGAAAAAAGATAATTTAGATAAAAATTCAAAGTTAGTGATGGGTGAAGCCAAAAAAGTAGGAACTTTCGGAAAAGCTTCTTTTTTCAGTTTTTCAAGAGATAAGATAATTTCTTCTGTATATGGAGGCATGGCAACGACAAATGACGACCAGCTGGGAGAAGCCCTTCGACATGCTCAGGCTGAATTTGGAATGCCAAATTCATTTTGGATTTTTCAGCAATTATTGCATCCCATACTTTTAAATTATATTATTCTGCCAATTTATGATTTTTTGGACTTGGGAAAAATATTTTTAGTTTTGGCGCAAGTTCTGCATATTTTGTCCAAAGCAGTGAGCTGGAAGGAGAAGAGGGGACAGAGGCCGGATTATTTTCCAAAAGCCTTGCCAAACGCGCAGGCGACGATGGCTTTAAATCAATTCAATAAATTGGAAAAATTTAACAGCCACAGGCAGAAAATTGCCGATTATTATTATGAAAATTTGAAAGATACCAAATTTGAATTGCCAAAACAATTTCCAAATAGAAAAAATGTTTTTTTAAGATTTACTGTAAAGCATAAAGACGCCCATGATATCATTTATAAAGCATGGCATAAGCAAAATATATTGCTTGGTGATTGGTATACTACTCCCATAGCTCCTTTTGACACCAAAATTGAAGAAATTAAATATAAATCAGGAAGTTGTATAAATGCAGAAAGATTAGCAAAAATAACTTTGAACTTGCCGACGCATATAAATATCTCGCAAAAAGACGCTGAGAGAATCGTTAATTTTTTAAAAAAGTATAAATAGAATGGATAAAGAAGATTTAAAAAAACTTGTAATTGAAGAATTTGCCGGAGAAAATGCGCAAAAAAGATATTCTGAAATGGCAGGGCACGGTCTTTGGAATAGCGAGGAATATTTTATTTCTAAATATTTTAAGAATAAAGGCAGAGTTTTAGATTTGGGCTGTGGTACGGGCAGAACTACAATACCATTTGTACAAAAAGGATACGAAATTATTGCAGTAGATATTGTCCCTGAAATGATTAAAAATGCAAAGAAAATCGCTGAAGAAAAACATATGGTGATAGACTACAGGGTTGGCGATGCCACAAAACTTGATTTTACAGATAATTATTTTGACTATTTGTTATTTTCTAACCAGGGATGGACGCAAATACCGGATAAAAATGAACGATTGAAAGCGCTTAAAGAAATGCGTAGGGTTTTAAAGTCAGGAGGAATTTTCATTTTTACAGCTCATCCGAGGGTTTGGTTTGATAAATATTTTTTCTTTTGGATCTGGCAATGGATAAAATTTTATATATTTAAACCCATTGGATTTAAAATTGATGAATTAGATTTTGGGGACAGATTTTTTATGCGCGAATCAGGCGACAATATTAAAACTTATAAAACAAAGCAATATATTCACATCGCTTCGATAAAAGAAGTAAAAAAACAAATTAAAGAAGCCGGATTTGAAATAATAGAAATAAACGGAAGCCTGCAGATATCTAAAAATGATATTAGAAAACATCCGGCGGTTTTTTATATCTGCAAGAAATAAACATGGAAATTAAGGAAATAACAAACAAAGACGAATGGGAAAATTTTCTTCTGCAACGCGTAGAGAAAACATTTTTGCAGTCCTGGAATTGGGGAGAATTCAATGAAAAAATGGGAAATAAAATATGGAGATTAGGAGTTTATAGCGAGGGAAAATTAATCGGCGTTACTTTGGTTGTAAAAGTTTCTGCAAGAAGGGGAACTTTTTTATTTATTCCTCATGGACCGGTTGTTTTGGAAGAGCTTTCTGTTAAAGATAAAAAAGAAACTTTAGAGCTGATTATGTTGCATTTGAGCAATATTGCCAAAGAAGAAAAAGCAAGTTTTATAAGAGTTTCCCCAATTTTTTTAGATAACGAAGAGAATCAAAATATTTTTGATGATTTAGGATTCAGAAATGCTCCAATGCATGAGTCAGCCTATGAAGCCACTTGGAAATTGGATATTTATCCGTCTGAAGAAGAACTTTTAAAGAATATGCGAAAGACAACAAGATATTTGATTAAAAAGGCGGAGGATAATAAAGATATTACAATAGAAAAAAGCGCAGATGCAAAAGATATTGAAATTTATCAAAAGCTTAACAAAGAAGTTGCAAAAAGACAGAGATTTGTGGGTTTTTCAGACAATTATATTAAAAATGAATTTGAAGTTTTTAACAAAGACAGAGAAATTATTTTTTTATTTGGAAAATATTCACCCCCCACTAATTTTGAGTTAAAAAATGGAATTAAAAAAATAAGTTCAGAATCAGACTCAAAATTAGTGGGGGACAAGGGACAAATTGTGGCGGGAGTTATGATTGTTTTTTGGTCTGGGATTGCTTTTTATCATCAGGCAGCTTCCCTCGGTAAATTTGCAAAGTTTTCTGTGCCTTATTTATTGCAATGGGAGGCAATCAAAGAAGCTAAAAAAAGAAATTGTAATATTTATGATTTTTGGGGCTTTACCGACCCAGAAAAATTTCCAAGACATCCTTGGGCAGGCCCCACTTTGTTTAAAATGGGTTTTGGCGGATATAATAAGAATTATATTAAAACGCAGGATTTTGTCATTTCTTGGAAATATTGGATAAATTATTTAATAGAATCTTTCAGAAAAAGAAAAAGAGGATTATAAATGTTTAATTATTCTAATTGTTCTAATTATTCTAATCAAATATCAAACCAAAATTTCTAATGTCTAAAAAGGTTTTAGGATTTAGGCATTGGGCATTTGCATTTGATTAGGTCAATTAGAAATTAGGTTAATTATAATAATTTTATTGTGTCTTACAGGAAAAAGCATATAAAGGGTAAAGTTCAAAGGATAAAGCCTAAAAAATCAATATTTAAAAGGCTGTGGTTTTGGATCGCGATTTTATTTTTAATTATTATTTCATCTGCTTTTTATTTTTTCCTATTTTATTCTGGTATCCAGATTAAAGATATTATAATTTCTGGCAATCAAAGAGTTTCAAGTTCAGATATTGAAAATTTAATATCTGGCGATATTAACAATAAAATCTTAGGGATAGTTGATTCTAAAAGCATATTTTTAATTAATTCTGATAAATTAAATAAAGAGATATTAAATAATTTTCCATTAATAGAAAGTGTGAAAGTAGATAAAAAATTGCCGCAGACTTTAATTTTGAATATTACAGAAAGAAAGCCAGTAGGCGTATATTGTCAAGATGATAATCAATGTTTTTCCATTGACGAAAATGGAATTATTTTTGAACCCGCTGAAATAAATTCAACTGGTTTTATTGTGCGACAAATGGCAAATGATGGACAATTTTATATTGGCCAATTAGCATTTGAAAAAAATATAATTGATTTGATTCTGAAAGTTGAAAAAAGCCTGAAAGATAATTTTCAGACGGATATAAAAACAGCCATAATTGCAAGCCCTGAAAGATTAAATATCCAAACAAATGAAAATTGGCAGATATATCTTGATTTAAGTCCCGATTCTGACATAAATTCCCAGATTACAAAATTAAATCTGCTATTAACTAATGGAATTTCTGCAGATAGCAGAAAGAATTTACGATATATAGATTTAAGGCCAAAAGACAGAGCAGTCGTCTGCGATAACGAAATTTGCGGCCAATAATTATAATTTTTATTAAACCGCGTTCAGCGGTTTTTTTATTGCTGGAATACATTGATTATGGCAGAATTAAGGTAGATGATAGTGGAATTTGGGCTATTGACCCTTCACCCCAAATTTTGGGTGAAGGGTTGACAAAGTAATAAAAATAACGTATAAATAACGTATGGATTATAATTTGGAAAATTTTTATTTTGACTCTGAAAAATTGCAAAAAATAATACAAAATAATATTTTGATGTATTTTGTTGTTCTGCTTTTAGTTTTTAAAATTGCTACTATTGCTATTTCTATTAATTTTCCACAGAATATATTTTTTGCCGATATAACAAAAATAGCGCTTGAAAATTTTGCCAATCAGACAAGGCAATCAATGGGATTAAAACCGTTAACTGAAAATCAAAAATTAAACCAGGCAGCTCAGTTAAAAGCAGAGAATATGGTGCAAAAACAATATTTTAATCACACAAGTCCAAGCGGAGTTACGCCGTGGTTCTGGTTTTTAAAAGCGGGTTATAACTACAAATATGCAGGCGAAAATTTAGCTATTGGATTTTTCGAATCAGAAGAGGTTTATAATGCATGGCTGAATTCGCCTTCGCACAAAGCAAATATTGTAAATCCCAACTATACAGAAGTTGGCACAGCCGTAATGAACGGATTTGGCCAGAATAACACGATAGTTGTTGTGCAAGAATTTGCCAGTCCATTGCCGGCGAAAGTACCCGCAAAGAATAATAATTCAAAACCAGCCGTGACTCCTTCTAAGACCCAGACAACAGTTAAAACAACCGAGCCAACTCCAACTTCTAATAGTCAAACTTCTGTCAACGCCGACAGCGAGAAAGTATTGTCGCAATCAACAGAATCGCAAATTTCAATAGAATCTCCGAATATAAATGCTATAAATAATTTATCTTCAAAATTATTAAATTCTGTTTTATATGATTATGATAAATTATTGCAGAATATTATTTATGGAGTATCTTTGATTGTAATAGGCATTTTGCTTACATTAATATTTTTCAATACTAGTTTTTACCCAGTTAAATTGCCCGAAGGGCAAATTTCAGTAGAACCGAAATTATTTAACGGGGTGAATTTTAAAAAAGAATTTGTTTTTAGAGCGGTTCTTATTGTAGTATTATTGTCTGCAGCAACATTAATAAACAAGGAAATAATAATTTCATTTATTCCTCATCAAATTATAATATAATTTTATGGATATGCAGTCCAAAGGGTACTCCGCAAAAAAAATATTGAAAATAGCTGTATTGATATATTTAGCGAGTTTTTTAATTGTGAACTGGAACGATGTTTCCTGGATTTTTAACTACCAGGAAGTTTCAGGATTAGTAAGCGATTTTTTTAATCCTTATCCAACAATTGATGCTTCTGCTATGGATGCTTATTTTTATCCAAATCATTCACCCTCCCAAATTTTGCCGGACCAAAATTTAGGAGGACAAGGCCAGGACACTGCTGCTGTGGCTGAACCAGTAAAAACTATAAAAACAAACTATACAGACAAGCAAAACACATTAGAAATTTCAAAAATATCTATTTCTATTCCTATCATTTTTTCAACTAGCACTAAGAAAACTTCTATTATGAAAGATCTTGATTTAGGAGTTGTTTATTATCCGGGTTCAGTGTATCCCGGCGAAAACGGGCAGATTATAATTTTAGGGCATTCGGCTCCTCCGGGTTGGCCGCACATAAAGCACGATTGGGCTTTCACCGATTTAAATAAATTAAATCCAGGAGATACTATTCTAATTGATTTAAACAACAAGCAATATACATATATAGTCAAACAAAAAACTATAATTAAACGAGGGGCAGATGTTCCATCTGACGGTTTGACTGACAATAATAATATTCTGACATTAATAAGCTGCTGGCCGCCAGGAAAAGATTACCAAAGGATAGCAGTTGAGGCAGAATTAGTTGATGGTTAAAAATGGTGAAGGCTCAAGTCCTTCGCCATTTTTAATTGTATTTTTTTGAAAAATATGCAAAGATTCTAATTTTTTTATGTTAATTTAATAAGAGCAATAATTAGATGGTGAGGGCTTGACAAATTTATTTATATAGAATATAATGTAGAATGTTCTTTGAGAACTAAGAAAAGAAAATAGTGAGCCAAAAGGCTCTTTGTGTATTGATGTAGTTGAATTGTGGCGAGAATAGCGTGAAACAGGAATGGCCTAGCGGCCAAATGAGGAGAAAAGTTATGAATAAGACGTTTGAGCTGTCAGATTTGAACCTGATTGCGCTGATTGTTTCGATTTTTGGCGCGATCGGAGGAATAGGAGATGGGTGCCAAGGCACCCCTCCTCCGGAAGCGTACGATATGTCGTACGATACCCCCTACCAAACGGCAGTGGGGATCGATTTCGACTATTCAGCTCAGTCCGGCAGTGTGTCTTTCGAGATAGTGACCGGTCCTAGCTACGGCAAACTTGAAAACGGAACGACGTCTGACAAGGTGTACACCCCCAAAGAAGGGTACTCGGGTCCAGATTTGTTCACGTATCGGGTTCAAGATGGCAATCTGGTAAGTAATGTGGCCACGGTGACGATCACCGTGAATCCTCCACAGCCAGTGAACCATCGGCCGGTCGCTGACCCCCAGTCAATAACTATTCATTACGGCTCGTCCGTGGCGATAGTCTTGACTGGCAAAGACCCTGACGGAGATCCCATAATCATTAAGGTTACAAGAAATCCGATTAATGGATCCCTGACAGGCGATTCGCCGTACGTCACTTACACCCCGAAAGCGGGGTACAGTGGCGAGGACTTCTTCAAGTTTAGGGTTTCGGATGGGAACCTTAGCAGTACTGCGAAGGTGAGCATCACGATACTTCCTGAAGGCGAAGGAGAAGGCGAAGGCGAAGGAGAAGGAGAAGGCGAAGGAGAGGGTGAAGGCGAAGGCGAAGGAGAGGGTGAAGGAGAAGGCGAAATTCCCACTCCAACCACAGTGTCCCTGGTGCCGTCAACGGTGTCAGGCGAAGCCCCGTTGACGGTCGTATTCCAGGCCATTGTAACAACTGACCCGGAAGTTGAGGTCGTCAGCATCGATTGGGACTTCGAAGGGACGGGTACGTTCCAAAGCGGCTTGACCGCCAAGGAAACGTACACGTACGGAACTGCCGGAAGCTTTAGCCCTCGGGTGAAGGTGACTGACAGTCTGGGCGCGCACGTGGAGGCCAACGTGAACATCGCGGTGACCCATTCGCCCAATCCGACAACGGTCAGCTTGGTGCCATCGGATGTGTCGGGCCAAGCCCCTCTGACGGTGGTGTTCTCGGCCAGCGTAACAACTGATGCTGGGGTCACTATCACGAATTACCAGTGGGACTTCGAAGGCGACGGCGTCATCGATGTGACTGGTAATAACCAAGAAATTTACACCTACACAACTGCCGGGATTTTCACCCCATGGGTGAGGGTGACCGACAGCATGGGAGTTCAGGCTGAGTCTACCGTGAACATCACGGTAACCAACCCGCCCACTCCAACCACAGTGTCCCTGGTGCCGTCAACGGTGTCAGGCGAAGCTCCATTGACTGTCTATTTCGTTGCAAACACGTTTTCGGACGCGGGAGTAACGATAACGCGGTATCAATGGGACTTCAATGGTAACGGGTCCTTTGTGGACGGTTTATCAACGACGATTCACACCTACACTGCCGGAAGCTTTCATCCTCGGGTGAAAGTGACCGACAGTCTGGGCGATGTCGCTGAGGATAGTGTGAACATTACGGTGGTCAACCCGCCCATCCCCACCACGGTGAACTTGGTGTCGTCAACGACATCAGGCCAAGCCCCTCTGACGGTGGTGTTCTCGGCCAGCGTAACAACTGATGCTGGGGTCACTATCACGAATTACCAGTGGGACTTCGAAGGCACAGGCTTCGTGAATGGTATGTCGGCGGAAACGCACACCTACACTGCCGGAAGCTTTAACCCTCGGGTTCGAGTGACCGACAGTCTGGGCGATGTCGCTGAATCCACCGTGAATGTCGCGGTGGTCAACCCGCCCATCCCCACCACGGTATCCCTGGTGCCGTCAACGACATCAGGCCAAGCCCCTCTGACAGTTACGTTCGTTGCAAACACATCACATGATGCAGGCGTGACGATCGTAGCCTATGATTGGGACTTCGAAGGGACCGGCTTCGTGACTGGCGGAGTAACAGCAGCACACACGTACGGAACTGCCGGAAGCTTTAGCCCTCGGGTGAAAGTGACCGACAGCATGGGAGTTCAGGCTGAGTCTACCGTGAACATCACGGTAACCAACCCGCCGGTGAATCCGACGACGGTGGTGCTATCACCGTATCCGGCAGCAGGTAACCATCCGCTGACGGTCGTATTCTCGGCGAACACCAGTTACAATGTGGGTGTCAGTATCGTCCTGTATGAGTTCGACCTCGATGGTGATGGCACCTTCGAGCTCAACAACGGGACAAATCCCATGGCGGTATATACGTATATGTCTGCCGGGACTTTCATCCCACGAGTTCGGGTGACCGACAGCACGGGTACTATTGCTGAGGACAGCGTGAACATCACGGTGTACTAAAAACCGTGAATATCAAGGAAAGGAAGGAGGTTCTTCTATGAACAATAGGGGCCAGGTTAGCGAAAGCTTTCTCTGGCCCATTTTTTTTTGATTGGCGATAATTTAAATTATAATATTTGAATAATATTAAGCTATTGAGCCTTCACCTAAAATTTGGGTGAAAGGCTTGACAAAATATCTTAATTGATATAGAATGTAGAATTATAGTATTATTTATATATAAGAGGCATCTTCGCAATTTAAGCCACAGTCTGAAAAATCCTTCGCCAAATAGGCTCAGGACCTTCGGTATCAGGCTTAAAATTGCGAAGTGAATTTATTCGCCTCGCTCATAAATTCATATGGAAAAAATAATATTTCGTTTTAATAAAACAAATCCAGCAGTCATGAAAATGGCGATTTTGGGCTGTATTATAGTAGCTTCATTTTTAGCATTTTCTGTTCCGGTTATTGCCAATGCTGACACACAACTTAATGTTATTTGCAATGCTGTCCCTCAAGTAGCTGACATTAATCAAAGGGTAGATTTTATTTGTAATGTTTCAGGAGGCAATGGCATATATACATATTCATGGTTAGGAGCTTGTCACGGATCTAATAGGGATTGCACTGATAATTATTTTACAACTTCAGGAACTCATACTGCTACAATAACAGTGCATTCTGGCACTCAGACAGTGGTTTCTAATTCTTCAGTTTATATAAATCCTCCACCTGCACCTACACCGCTTAATGTTACTTGCAATGCTGTCCCTCAGGTAGCTAACATCAACGATAAGGTAGACTTTATTTGTAATGTTTCAGGAGGCAATGGCACATATACATATTCATGGTCAGGAGCTTGTCACGGATCTAATAGGGATTGCACTGATAATTATTTTACAACTTCAGGAACTCATACTGCTACAATAACAGTGCATTCTGGCACTCAGACAGTGGTTTCTAATTCTTCAGTTTATATAAATCCGCCAATTCC
>CAIXXY010000025.1 GCA_903923535.1 Candidatus Staskawiczbacteria bacterium
ACAAAATTATTCTAATCGTAGTAATATTGGCTATAATTATCGTCGCTCTGCTCGGAGTTTTGATATTCATTCCCGGCAAGGTTAACAATAAGCCAAATCCTGTAATTGGAACGGATGGATTGCAGATAAACGGATTGGTGGCAAATCAGGAAATATCTTCGCCTCTGAAAATAACAGGCAACGTTACAGGAAACGGCTGGGGCGGTTTTGAAGGCCAGGTTGGAGCAGTAGAATTATTAGACGGCAACGGTAAATCAATTGCCTCCGGGGTTTTGACTGCAACCAGCGAATGGATGACTCTGCCAGTTAACTTTGAAACAACACTTAGTTTCCAATCAAATATGTCACAATCTGGAAATTTGGTTTTCCACAATGAAAATCCAAGCGATATGAGGGATAAAGATAAAACATTTGTTTTACCAGTAAAAATAATAAAATCCTCAAGTGAAACTATGTCTGTGAATGTTTATTTTATGAATAATAATCTAGATCCGGAGGCTTCTTGTAATAAAGTTTTTTCGGTACAAAGAATTATTCCTAAAACCCAAGCAGTTGCAAGAGTGGCTTTAGAAGAACTTTTAAAAGGGCCAACTAGCTCTGAGGCTATGGGTGGATTTAGTACTATCATTAATCCAGGAGTCAAAATTCAAAGCTTAACTATTGATGACAAAGGAGTGGCTCGTGCAGATTTTAGCCATGAATTAGAATCAACCGGCGGGTCTTGCAGAGTTACGGCTATTCGCGCTGAAATAACACAAACTTTAAAACAATTTTCTACAATTAAAAATGTTATAATCTCCATTAACGGAGAAGTTGAAACTATTTTACAACCGTAAAGTGAATTTTAAGATATTAAAAAAATCAAAAAACAGCAGGGCAAGATTAGGTTTTTTAGAGACAGAACACGGTGTTGTTGAAACACCGTGTTTGGTTCCTGTTGCAACACAGGCAGTTGTAAAAACTTTGGACAGCAAAGAGGTTGTAGAGACCAAATCACAGATTTTGATCGCCAATACTTTTCATTTGCATTTAAAGCCCGGAGAAAAAATTGTAGATAAAGCAGGCAAATTGTATAATTTTATGAATTGGAAAAAACCTTTGATGACCGATTCAGGTGGTTATCAAGTTTTTTCTTTAGGATTTGGCATAGATTTTGGCTTGGGAAGTAAAATTTTAAAGGAAGAACAAAAAAGAGGAGAGGTGATAAAAGAAAATGCCCAGCCTCAAAAGATAAAGATAAATTATGACGGCGTGGTTTTTCGTTCGCCGATAAACGGAGATGAATTATTTTTAGGGCCGAAGGAATCAATTAAAATACAAGAAAAACTGGGAGCAGATATTATTTTTGCTTTTGATGAGTGCACGCCTCCTTTGGCTGATTTGAATTATGTGAAAAAATCATTAGAAAAGACTCATCGCTGGGCAAAAGTTTGTTTAAAGGCAAAAAAATCAAAACAGGCCTTATTCGGCATAGTACAGGGTTCAAGATTTAAAGATTTAAGAATTGAAAGCGCTAAATTTATTGCTGGTCTGGATTTTAATGGATTTGGAATTGGCGGGGAATTTGGAAATGACAAGAAAGAGATGGGTAAAATGGTGCAATGGGTTGTTGATGAGCTTCCGGAAAAAAAGCCAAGACATCTTTTGGGCGTAGGCTATTTAGAAGATATGGAACTTATAATAAAATCTGGAGTTGATACTTTTGACTGCACGGTCCCGACCCATTATGCAAGGCGCGGAATTGCTTTTACTTCTGAAGGTAAATTAAATTTGAAACAAACAAAATTTTTTAAAAAGCGCGAGCCGCTAGATAAGGAATGCACCTGTAATGTTTGCCTGAATTATAAAAAAGATTATATTTGCCATCTGATGAGAGCAGGGGAGATAACAGGCATGAAGCTTTTGACATTCCATAATCTTTTTTATTTTAATACTTTTGTTGAAGAAATAAGAAACAAAATCAAAAAAGGAGAAATTTAGAATCATTTTTACCTATTTTGTCATATGTAGTTATTTTTTATTTACTCTTGACAAATAATGAAATTGGAGTTATCAATAATATACCTAAGAAAGATAGGTCGTTGAAAAAAAACATGCTGCAAAGCATGGTTAATATATATATAGAACAAAAGAAGACATAACAACCCAGAATAGGAGGCGAGAGCCATGAAGATCAAGATCAGTATAGGTGTAGTTTTAATAGCGTTGGTGTCAGGCTGTCTGACACCGCAACAGGTATTGGTGCCTGTGCCGGCAGTGCAAAAATCAGTGCCGGTAGTAGTACAAGAGCCACCTGTGGTAGTACCTCAAGAACCCGTGGTGGTGCAAGAGCTACCTCAAGAACCGGAGCAAGTAGTGATGCTTGAGAAGACGCCGCAGCAGACGGTTGTGGTGTATGACGAATTTCCGCCCCAGGCGTCAATCTTGGTGGGAATACCTCGAGAGACTCTATTCTCGAGTGTCTACCGTTACAGTGATTTTTTCTGGCAGTATGACGCAGGGTTTGGAGGTTATGTTGTGGTGACGGACGATCTTGCGATTAATAGATTCCGTCATTACCCTAGCTGCCACCATAAAGGGTGGTACGGCAATCCTTGGCAAGTCGGCGGCTATGACCGGTATAATCGTCAAGTCAATTGGAACGTAACAGTTGACTTGGATATAGATTTGCATCGGGCAAACCGTCAAGGGCATCGGGATTGTAGCGTTCAACCGACTCCAATCAGAGACTATGGAGTTCGGTCAGTACGGTCAGCACGTAATCCAGTCGAGCGGTCGCAGGCCTCGCCGCCGCAGATCTCACCGAGACATGTTGTCTCCACACCGCAGATCTCGCCGAGACAACAAGTTGTTTCGAAACCGCTGCAGGTTTCGTCCCCACATGTTGTTTCTCGGCCGCAGATCTCGCCGAGACATGTTGTCTCCACTCCGCAGATCTCGCCGAGACAAC
>CAIXXY010000026.1 GCA_903923535.1 Candidatus Staskawiczbacteria bacterium
CAAATTTAAAATTTCAAATTTAAAATTAAAAAAATGTATAATTTTAAAAATATACTTAAGAATCTCAAAAATATGAATAGGAATACCATTCTTATTTGCATAGCAATAATCATCATTATCATTACTGGCATTTTAATTTATGCCAATTCAAACCACGCCTTTTCCTTACCGACCATTTTTGGCATGTCAGACCAGCAAATCGGAAACAATGTAATAAAATATATTAATGATAACCAACTTGCGCAAACACCAGCTTCATTAGTAAAAGTTTCTGAAGCATCGGGATTAGTCAAAGTGACAATTAAAATCGGTACAAATCAGTTCGATTCATATGCAACTAAAGACGGAAAGCTCTTGTTCCCGACGGCATTTGATATGAGCCCAAAAAATAGCGCCTCTACAAACCAAAATGCAAGCGCCAATTCAAACAATACCCAAACATCTGTCACAAAATCAGATTCTCCTATGTTAGATGCTTTTGTGGTGGCCCGCTGCCCATACGGACTTCAGATGCAAAGGGCAATGGCAGACGCAGTCAAGAATATTCCCTCATTATCGCAATATATTAAAGTAAGATATATTGGTTCTATTTCCGGAAATACTATAATTTCTATGCACGGCGACGAGGAGGCTAAAGAAAATTTAAGGCAGATCTGTATAAGAGAAGAACAGCCAGCTAAATATTGGACCTATGTAGCCTGCCAAATGAAATCTGGAGACACTGTAGGGTGCGAAACTTCTACCGGCGTAGATTCAGCTAAATTAAGCGCCTGCATTTCAGACTCAAGCAAGGGAGTAGCTTATGCTAAAAAAGATTTTGATTTGAGCACTAAATATAACGTTTCAGGTTCACCAACTTTAATTTTAAATGGAACACTGATTAATGAAAGCAGTTATGGAGGGAGGTCTTCAGACGGGGTCAAATCAATGGCTTGCGCAGGTTTCAATTCAAAACCAAGTTTTTGTTCTACAAAATTAAATACAGCAGAAGCGGCAAGTTCTTTTTCAGCCACATATAGTTCTTCGGGGAGTACTGCAAGCGCCAACTCGGGTACTGCCGGTTCTAATTGTGCTCCTGCTCAATAGAAATACAAAAACTAAAATGGTAAAAATATATTCTACGCCCACTTGCGTGTATTGCAAAACGTTGAAAGGATATTTAAAAAAAAATAATATTGAATTTGAGGATATTGATATATCAAAGGATGAAAAACAGCTCCAAAAAATGATAAAGGATTCCGGTCAGATGGGAGTTCCGGTGGTTGATATAGACGGGGAAATTATAACTGGTTTTGATAAAGTAAAAATAGACAAATTATTAAAAATTGGAGCTTAATAAAGCGAAAACCCCGCCCTCTATGATAAATATCTGGGTGGTAAAATAAAAAATTAGATAATAAAATTTGATTATCTTTTCCTTTTTGCGACAGCTTAGAGGGCGGGGTAATCATTGCTTCGTATGATTAAAATTGTAATAAATGGTTTTGGCCGGATAGGCCGACAGGTTTTCAAAAATATTGAAGAATTTCATCCTGATTTAGAAATTGTAGCAATAAATGATTTAACAGATAATCCAACATTGGCCCATCTGTTAAAATACGATTCTAATTACGGCAGGTATGGAAAAGAAATTACAGCTACAGAAGATTCGATAACAGTAGGAAAAAAGAAATATCTGGCTATGGCTGAAAAAGATCCTGAGAAATTGCCATGGAAGAAATTAGGCGTTGATGTTGTTTTGGAATGCACAGGATTTTATACGGACAGAGAGGGCGCCGGAAAGCATTTAAAGGCAGGAGCCAAGAAGGTTATAATTTCAGCTCCCTGTAAAGAAAAAGAAATTCCAGGTTTTGTCTTAGGGGTTAATGCAGATAGTTTTGATGCAGATAAAGTTACTTTAATGGATATGGGGTCTTGCACGACAAATTGTTTGGCTCCAATTGCCAAAGTTTTAAATGATGAATTCGGAATTGTTAAGGGTTTTATGACAACAGTCCACAGCTATACAAACGACCAGAAAATTCTTGATCTGCCCCATAAAGATTTAAGAAGAGCCAGAGCCGCGGCAATAAATATAATTCCGACTTCAACAGGAGCTGCCAGAGCCATAGGAAAAATGATTCCGGAACTGGATGGCAAACTAGATGGGATTGCCATGCGTGTTCCAACCCCAACTGTTTCTGTCTTAGATTTGATTGTTGAAGTCAAAAGACCTACAACAAAAGAAGAGGTTAATCAGGCATTTAAAAAAGCAGCTAGCTCGCAAAACTTCAAAGGAATTTTAAGGGTTGAAGAAGAACCATTGGTTTCAATGGATTTTAAGGGCGATACTTATTCAGCGATTGTGGATGCAGAGGAGACAATGGTAAAAGATAATTTGGTAAAAGTTATCGGTTGGTATGATAATGAATGGGGATACAGTTGCCGCCTCGCAGAATTTGCAGAATTTGTAGGTAAGAAGCTATAAAAATTAAAAAATAAAAAACATCGGTAAAACGGTGTTTTTTTGTAAAAAAATATGGCTCGTTCGCGATTATACACAAAGTATATTATATTGCGAACGAGCCCTTGGAAAAGCTTAGGCATTTAAGCCCGTTGTTTGATCACTTTCCATCCCTCTACCATGAGGGTTAGGATCAAACCGCCCAACATCGCGCTTAAGCCAGTGCCCCATCCTACCCTCAGGGCGACGCCTACCCCGGCACCTACCCCGGCACCTACCCCGGCGCCTAGCGCAGCAACTACGATGGTAACTGTTTCTGCGCCTGCCAATGCTAATCCGAAAATTAGGCTGGCAATTACACTTACGGTTGGCAAAACTAGCGCCACCGTCATGCCGAGCACTAACCCGGCGATCAATCCTTCGATATGTACTTTTACTTTCATGACATCCTCTCTTTCTTAAACAACGCGTTAAACTGCTTTTGGTTACGTTTTAAGTTTTTATTATATAATATTATTAATATATTGTCAATATGTTGAGAACTATTATTGCCTTTGAGTTTTTTTTAATGATATA
>CAIXXY010000027.1 GCA_903923535.1 Candidatus Staskawiczbacteria bacterium
AAGAAGAAAAAAGAAATAATAAAAATGGTAATGGAAAAAACGGCAAAGATAAGGCAAGGAATTCCATTTTAAGCAATTGGACTAAAAGATGGATAAAGGCAACTTTGCTGTTTTTAGTTGCGATAATTATTGTTTTATCTTTTCCTTATTTCAACAAAGCGGGCTACGCCGGGCAAATGTTTGCAAAGGTCTGCGATTTTTTAATTGGAAAAGCATTTTATACCATACCTTTATTTTTGGTTGTAGCAGGGCTGATATTTTTAAAAACCAGAAAAAAAGGCAAAGACCTTGCCATGCTTTTGGCAATTTTAATCTCTCTTATTGGCGCGTCAGGAATTTTGGCAGCTAAAGATCTAACCGTGAAAAGCGGAGGCTGGATTGGATATTTATTAGCAAAATTATTTATCGGGCTTTTCGGAATTTTGGTTGCTAATATTGTTTTTGCAGTTGTTTTATTGATTGGCTTATTTATTTTTCTGCAGTTTATACCTTGGGAGGAGAAAAAAGAAAAAGAAAAGGAAGAGAAACCGACTTTTGCGGTAAACAGGCAGGAAGAAGATGTAAAAATTAAAGGCATAGAACAGGAAAAAAGAAATACAAAACCTACAACTTCAAAAATAACTTTATTTAAAAAAGGAGATGAAGGGGCAGAAAAAGCGGAAATTAGAAAACCAGCTGCTAACAAGAATGCTTATGTTCTGCCTCCACTGGATTTATTGAATAAAAATGAGGCGGCTCCCACTTCTGGAAATATAAAAGAGAACTCAATGATAATTAAAAGCACGCTTGAGAATTTCGGCATTCCAGTTGAAATGGCTGAAGTTAATGTTGGTCCTACTGTTACTCAATATGCTTTCAAGCCCGCAGAAGGAGTAAAGCTTTCAAAAATTACAACACTGTCAAATAATCTGGCGTTGGCGTTAGCCGCCCATCCGATAAGAATTGAGGCCCCAATTCCTGGCAAATCATTGGTTGGAATTGAAGTGCCAAATAAAGTGAGATCAGTTGTTACGCTCAGAAATTTAATGTCGCAGACAGCTTTCCAGAATGCCACAAGCCCTTTGTTGGTTGCTTTAGGTAGAAATGTTTCTGGGGCTCCGGTTTATGCAGATATTACAGAAGGTCCGCACGTTTTGGTGGCTGGAGCTACCGGAACCGGAAAAACAATATTTTTAAATACTTTGATTTTAAGCTTGCTTTACAAATGCACCCCTGATAATCTTAGAATGATTATGGTTGACCCGAAAAGAGTTGAATTTCAGCATTACAACGATATTCCGCATCTTTTATGCCCTGTGATTTATGACGCTACAAAAACAATAAATGCCTTGCAGTGGCTTACTCATGAAATGGAAAGGCGTTTTGAAGTATTTTCAGAAGTGCCTGCAAGAAATCTTGCCACATATAATGCAAATAAATCTATAATCGCTTCGGGCCTTCAATTGCCATATATTGTTTTCGTGGTTGATGAATTGGCGGACTTGATGGCGGCAAAAGGCAGGGAAATTGAAGCAGGAGTTGTAAGGTTGGCGCAAATGGCAAGAGCAACAGGAATCCACCTTGTGCTAGCCACTCAGAGGCCGTCTGTTGAAGTTATCACAGGCTTGATTAAAGCTAATGTGCCTACCAGAATTACTTTTCAAGTTGCTTCGCAGATTGATTCAAGAACAGTTTTAGACACTTCGGGAGCTGAAAAATTAATCGGCGCTGGAGATATGTTATTTATGTCTGCTAAGTCCTCTAAAATTACCAGAATTCAGGGTCCGTACATTTCAGAAAAAGAAGTCCAAAAAGTAGCTGATTTTATTATAGAGCAGGCTAAAAAAGTAGAAGATCCGCAATTAGCGCTTAGTCAGAGCTTGGCAGAAAGTCTTGAACGATCAGAAGGCGGTAAAGATAATGGTGGAGCAGAATTTTTCGGTTCAGCTGATGAAGATCCGTTATTTGAGGAAGTTAAAAAAATTGTTTTGGAAACCAAAAAAGCATCTGCATCATTTTTGCAGAGGCGTTTGAGAATCGGTTATTCAAGAGCTGCCAGATTAATTGATATGCTTGAAGAAAGAGGAATTGTAGGACCTGCTGATGGGGCAAAGCCAAGGGAAGTTTTTGGAGACAATGGAAGCGTAGTTGATGTAAAATTAGTTCCTGGCGGAGGACTAGACGAATCAGAAGAAGAATCAGAATGGAAAAAAGTTTAAAATTATAACACTAATCTGCGAATTTTTATGCTAATCTGCGAAAATACTAATCTACAAATTCGTATTTCTGTAGATTAGAATAAGATTAGTAGATTGGTATTTTGTTTATGGTAAAAGAAAACAAAAAAGAAAAACCAGAAGTTAAAAAAGAAAATAAAGGTTTAACCAATGTAGTAAATGAAATAAAAGAGAGATTTGGGGAAGGGGCGATTATGACAATGAGGGAAATTCATGCCGTAAATGTTGATGTTGTTCCAACTGGGTCTATTGCTATGGATTTAGCCTTGGGAGTTGGAGGAATGCCCCGAGGCAGAATAATAGAAATATACGGGGCTGAATCGTCCGGAAAAACCACATTATCATTGCACGTGATAGCTGAGGCGCAAAAAAAGGGGGGTACATGCGCTTTTGTTGACGCAGAGCACGCAATGGACCCAGATTATGCCAGACGCATTGGCGTTGATGTAGATAACCTTTTAATTTCACAGCCGGATTCCGGCGAGCAAGGTTTACAGATTGTTGAAACTCTTGTAAAATCTGAAAGCATTGCTGTTATTGTGGTTGATTCTGTAGCAGCATTAACGCCAAGAGTTGAAATTGAAGGAGAAATTGGAGACCAGCATATGGGGCTTCAGGCAAGATTGATGTCTCAGGCATGCAGAAAACTTTCCGGAATGATATCTAAAACAAATACAATGGTTATATTTTTGAATCAGACAAGAATGAAAATTGGAATGGTTTTTGGAAATCCAGAAACAACTCCAGGCGGGATGGCTTTAAAATTTTATGCTTCCGTAAGAGTTAATTTGGCGAGAACCGCGCAAATAAAATCAGGTGATGAAATTATTGGAAACCGCGTAAAAGCCAAAGTAGTAAAAAATAAAGTGGCAGCTCCTTTCAAAACAGCTGAATTTGATATTTATTACAACGAGGGAATTTCAAAGTCGGGAGATGCTTTAAGAGTTGCGATAGATCGCGGTTTAATAAAGCAATCCGGCAGTTATTTTGCTTACAATGGAGAAAAAATGGGTCAAGGTGCAGAGGGAGCAAAAACATATTTGAAAGAGCATCCGGAAGTTATGAAGGCGATAAAAGATGAAGTTATGAAAGGCGAGTTAGCCATTATTAAAAAAGCAAAAGAATATTAAGCAAACTAAAAAACAGCCCATTCGGGCTGTTTTTAATTGATTATAAGTGTACTCTTACTTTGCTGTATACGGCAAAAGTCCCATTTGGCGGGCTCTTTTTATTGCAGTAGCAATCTTTTTTTGATGAAAAGAGCATAGATTTGTTTTTTTCCTTGGTTTTATTTTGAAAAATCCGGAAACAAAACGCGATAACAATTCTATGTTTTTGAAATCTATGTCATCAATATTTTTTTGGCAAAAATAACACATGGTCGTTAATGACTAATTAACCTAATTATTCTAATTAACCTAATTAAATACAAATGACTAAATCCTAAATTTTAGAAATTAGAAATTA
>CAIXXY010000028.1 GCA_903923535.1 Candidatus Staskawiczbacteria bacterium
TGAACGAAACGGCTGATTCGCCCCGCCGCCGCTCGCTAACGCTCGCCAGCCAGCAAAAAAATTTTCTTTACATTTTTTGATTTGCGCGCGACCATTTTTTCCTTCTAAAAGGAAAAGAAAACTTTTTTGCTGGCTTCTGCTCCTAACAGAGCAGGCGGCGGGGCTCAAACGCTCGGGCGCGGCGGAATTCCCCCCACACCCCCCTTCCGCCGCGCCCTCGCTTCGGCGGCGAAAAATTTTTGCGGCTTTATTTACTTTTCTTAATTTTTGGTGTAGCATTAAAGTAGTTGAAAGGAAATATAACCTAATACTTTAATTCTACTACTACGATATTAGTATGTCAAACATAACCAAAAATTTAAGAAAAATGCGGGAAGCCAAAGGGCT
Organism: Candidatus Staskawiczbacteria bacterium; assembly: GCA_903923535.1. Classification (GTDB taxonomy): domain Bacteria; phylum Patescibacteriota; class Minisyncoccia; order Minisyncoccales; family Staskawiczbacteraceae; genus XYD1-FULL-39-28. Next base: position 388 of record CAIXXY010000028.1, read on the forward strand.
TTCTCAAGAAAAATTGGCGAGATTGGCCGATGTCGCCAATAATACAATTATTAAAATTGAAGCTGGTAAAAACCAGAATCCAACGCTTGATACACTCAAGAAAGTGGCGAAAGCTCTTGAGGTAAGCGTTGATGAGTTAATAAAATAAAAATATGGACAAGAAAAACATAGCAATAGTTTTATTGATTATCGCGCTTGGCGTGGCGATCTATTTTGTTTTTCAAAATTCAGAAACCCTTAAGCAGGAAATATCCGCAACAAAGGCAATTCCACCGAGCCAAGAATTGAAAGTCGCTTATGAGGAATCTTCACAACATTCTGCAATGGCAGATATTGCGGAATTTTCCTGTTTTCCAACAAGTCGGTTTGATTGTGGTGGCGGAAGTTGCACACCTAAAGTTCCTGCGACGTATTATTTCGTAGATTATGGGACAGAAAGCGGGACATATTTTAGATGTGATGCCAAAGGATGTGATTCTTATCCTGTAAGCGTAAATCAGTCCGGAGAGTTTACGCAGTTTATTCCATTACAAGGTCAAGCTATGTTATTCAAAGTCGCCACTGGTGATATCTTGGGCAATAAGGGCGAATTTATTGACATTGCGACATTTGGAACGGGAACAATAATATCTTCCGGCAAATGTGAATTTACAAAGTAAATTTATGGAAAATTATATAAAAACTAACCATGTACTATTTTTTACCTTATTGGGACTTTTTGCGATAGAATTATTAAGAGGCGGAAATTTAGGAGATATATTGTCTCGTACTGCTGTAAATATTCTCATACTTTTTATTTTATATTGTATTTTAATGCCGTTTTTTAAAGAAAAATAAATTTATGGCAGCAATAACTCATAAAGAATTTGTCAGTAAATATAAGAGTGGTGAAATAGGACTTACTATTAACCCGAATAAGGCTGGGGATTTTGTCCTTTGTAAGTTTGCAAACAAATATAATAAACCTGCACATCTTTTTTGGACTTGGACAGGAGTGATATTAACTTTTCCCTTATCAATAGTTCTGATTTTTATCAGTTGGCCGTATGCAATACTTTCTTTTATAGTTGGCGGTTTTATAATCTCTGGTGCGAGAAAAAGTGCCTGTCAGTTTGTTGCGGAAAATATGGTTCAGGACGAAAAGTTTTGGTTTTATGTTCTACTTCATAACGGGGCAGTCGCCAAAGATAAGGAGGGTAATATATATACGCCCAATATAGAAGATTTGAATGTTTAATTTTTTGAAAAATAATAATGCCTATGAAGATTAACTCCGCAATAATAATAGCACTTCTTACCCTGCTTCTTGGTTTCTTTTTTAATCAACCATATTTGTGGATTCCTTTATCGGTTTTGGTGGCGGGATTTGTTGATTTATTCACCCGCCAATGGGTTATGTCTAATAGATTCGGAACTGCAAAAAACCTGAGTGTCTTACTAAAATTCCTTTTTACCTTGGTTGGCTTTTATGCAATGCTCGGTCAGATAGCTTGTATTATTATAATTTTTTGGTGGTTTATTGTATAAATAATTCAAATTTTAAAATATGTTTCAAAAACTTGCAGACAAAAAAAGAGTTAAACAAGCAGTGGAGTTTTATTTGAAAAAACATAAAGAAAATCCTGATTTATCTGAAGATGATATTTGTAGATTGTTGCTAAAAAATTGGATATGCCACTCCTCGCCCATGAAGAATACTGATGAAATTGATAAATATATAAGAGAAATTTTTAAAAATGAAATTACTATTTTCGATGCTTGCTATTTTGGGATTAAATCGGAATTTGAGAGTAGGTATAATTTTTACAAACAGAAAAATAGAAGTTTAGATGAACATACTAGAATATTGGATGATTTGAAAAAAAGGATAAACGGAGAGCTAAAGAAATACGAATTAAAATAAATTTATGGAAAAATTTCTAAAAAAGTTACGGGGACCAGAAGACATTACTAATAAAATTTATTCTTGTTTTACATCGCTTCGAGTTTCACTTTTCTATATTTTGTTTGTTTTTGTCCTTATAAGTGCAATTTTTCCAAATTTAAAATTACCATCTTTGAGTCCAGAATTTTTTGCTGATGCATTGAAAGCAATAATTAATGTACTCCTTGCTATCGGAGCAATAATCGCAACCTTTGTTGCAATCGCATTAGAAATTGTAAAAAAGCAGGAAAAAGCCAAAGACGTTACTAATCTGTGGTCAAAATTCGCTAAATATATTATTTATCCGTTCACCATCGCAATATTTGCTGGAGCGGTCTTATTTTTAGAAAAAGTCGGGGTAAATATTTCTAAGACTAATTTATCATTCTCTGTCTTGGTATTGTTTGGATATCTCACAGTTAATTCTATTTATATAATAGTTAGGGCGGCAGAGGATATTGTTAATGAAAATTGGAGAATAAAAAAGTCAGCAACCAATAACAGGAAAGATGATTAAAGAAATTTACCGCTAAAGAAAAATAAATAGACAATGTGCCAGTTTCGTTGGCACAAAAAATTGCGGCGGCGAAAAAAAACGGCGAAAGCGAGGGCGGGCAAAAATTCCTTCCCCCCAACCCCCTTCCTTTTTGCCCGCCCGAGCGTAATTTTTTAGAAATCGTCGGCGGGATTTTCTTGAAAATGAGTTCTAACTTTATCTAAAATTGACCACACAATAAAAAAGTCAGAGTATATGCTCTGACTTTTTTATTTAACCTCTATTATTTTAATTTTTACTTTTTTATTTCCTGCTTGAAAATCAAACTCATCGCCTATTTTTTTACCCATTAATCTTTGCCCTAACGGTGAATGATAAGAAATTTTATTTTGCAAAATATTAGCTTCGCTTGGAGATACCATCTGATAATTTTGTTTTTCCCCATCAAATAAAATTACAATTTCAGAACCAATCTGGATTCCATCTGTTTCCTCTTTTTCTTTAATTACTGCCTCATTAATTGCGCCTTCCAACTCTGCAATCCTCATTCTTAAAAAAGACATCTTGTCTCTTGCATCATGATAGGCTGAATTTTCTTTCAAGTCTCCAAAAGCAGCTGCCTCAGCTATAAGCTTAACAATTTCTTTATTCTTATCTGTTTTTAAATAATGCAGTTCATCTTTGAGTTTCTGCAGTCCTTGTTTTGTAAAATACTGTACCACAATCGTGTGAGCGGAGCGAACACGATTGTCCTCGCAAATGAGGATAACTAAAATCCTATACATTTAGTCCTCATTTGCGCTGGATACCTTATTCGCCACTGTTTATTTAAATTCTATCACTTTTTTCAAATTTTTCAAGACACCGCTCAACCCCACACCAATTTCAGCCGAGATAGTTGATATGCGGAGATTATAAAGCGAAACGCCTTCGGCTGTCATAAAAGTAACACAAAGTAATTAGTAAAATTAGTGAGGGATTGTTTGGCTTTTATTTATATTTTATATTGATACTAAACAAAAAAAATCGCACAATGATGCATGTGCGACAATATAGGGTGGGGGTGGTTGGTGAACCATTTTTGCTGAGGAAATTCTCAGTGATGCGGATTAGCGTAAATCACGCCGAGATTTAAGGACTTTTTGCAGCCCATCCAGCAGGAGGTTCAAAAGCAGCCGCTCCCATACCAACCACCCTAGAGAATTGATTACCAAAATTGATAAGCAATTCTCTAGGCAGTTGGCAAATAAACATTGTAAAAGAACTGATTTTTTACCCTTCGAAAATATCAGGGCAAATTTTTTGCGAAAAATTTATACTTCGCCTGTTGGCTCAGCATAAGCCCTTCGCGAACTCAGGATAAGTGTTCCCTTATGTTCGCTGCGGCTCCCTTAGTTTCTTAAAGCTGTTTCGAATAAGGAGAATTTTAAGCGACTCTCCTCAAAACGCTTCAGTGTATAGAATTCAGAACGATTCAATGAGCTCATCGAATTGAGCAGATTGAACCATACTGACATTCATCTGGTCGACTACCTAAATTCTGGAAAAATCCAAAATTTTTAAAAAAATGATCCACGAGCAGCTTCCGCTACCCGTGCCTTGTTACGACTTAGCCCCTCTTACTGAATCTAGCTTAGGCCCTCTTGCGAGGAACTTCGGCTATCCCCAGCTCGCTTGGCTTGACGGGCGATTATCCTCCAGAAACTTGGAGTTGATGTTCCCACTGTACGGGCGGATTTCCCGCATACAGCGAGCTCTAATGCATTTTTTGCTTAATTTGGTACATCCTTACCAATCCTTTATCGGTTAGATGTTCTCCTTTTTTAATTTTGTCCATTAATTGGCAAAAAAGATAAAAATCTTTTTTCTTGGAATTAAATTGGAGTTTATGTTTTTTGAAAAAAGGAATTATTATCTTTTCCAAGTCACCTCTTTTTGTTACCTCAAATCGATAACAATTTTGATGGTTTGGTCGTGTATCTTTTTGAAAATACACATTTCCGCATCCAAAATATTTTTTCAGCTCATATAAAATACTTTTGTCTTTCTCTATAAGCTTTATATAAAATCTTGGTTCGGCTTTTGTCCTTCTTTCAACTTTTTTCCGATCTTTTGGGTTTTTGATATAAACAGTAAAGCTTCCTTCACCATCTATCAAACCAACTATATATTCTGAATTAAGCATTGTATTGAGTGATTCCTTCGCATAAATTTTTGTAAATTTATACTTAATATGAATCAGCTGACTTCTGACGCAGCGTTAGTAGTTTCATTATACTACGTCAGATCTCCTCGGGTCAATATATTTTCTTTTCCCGACATCCTTAACTGGGTTGTGATAAAATTCTTCACTATGCTCACCGCCGATCATAGCTCGAATTACCCATTTTTTGTGTTAGGGCTATCATTTGTCTTAGAACCCTCTGGCGTCAATCTCGCGATTGTTCGCCTGTTCTTTGACTACTACCTGTTGAGTCTTAACAACAGATGAAAAGATTTTAACTTTTTAGAAAATATACCTGCCGAGCGCGTTTATTGTGAGTACAAGACTCAGGAACGTATTCATCGCCACGTAGCTGATTGGCGATTACTAGCGATTCCAGCTTCATGAGGTCGGGTTTCAGACCTCAATCCGAACTGAGACCGGTTTTGGTGCGATTAATCTCCGCCTTACGGCA
>CAIXXY010000029.1 GCA_903923535.1 Candidatus Staskawiczbacteria bacterium
CTTACTTTTATGAAAAGGCGGGAGCTCATATTCCCACCCAAGATTATAGCCAATAGGCCCAAGGGATACTTTCTCTCATCAAATAAATCATAAGCCCTGACTCCCAAGCAAAAATGAGTCTGGTCTGTTTTCTTATAATGCAATAAAACTCGAGGCTCTGATTGTTTTTCCTTAACTTCAATCTTTTGGGGTTCTTTAATTTTTTCTATATTTTTGAAATAATTTTTAATCTGGGCTTCTATTTTTTCTGTATTTATAGCTCCTGCCACGCAAACTATAGTGCTTAAAGGAGAATAATGCGACTGATAATAATCCAAAACTTTTTTCCTGTTGAAACTCAGTATGTCTTCTTTTTCCCCTATTACCCTCCAGCCGGCAGGCGTATCTCCATATAAGAGCTTTTCCCAAAGCTCGCCTACATATGCCATGGGAGTATCCAAATACATATTTACTTCCTCTATTATCACGCCTTTTTCCCTTTCCATTTCTTTTTCATCAAACTTTGAATTTAAAAATATGTCAGAGATCCAATCTAAGGCTACATCAGAATGTTTCTTGTCAACCTTTGCCCAAAAACCAGTAACTTCCTTTGATGTAAAAGCATTATACTCCCCACCAACCGAATCCAATGTCTCTGAAATTTTCAAAGTGTTGGGGCGCTTTTTTGTTCCCTTAAAAAACATATGCTCTAAAAAATGAGAAATCCCGTTTATATCTTTTGTTTCATATTTAGACCCCGTGCCGATCAATATCAAAACCGTAATGCTGTTAGCATTTTCCATTGGTATTGTTATAATTCTCAACCCGTTATTTAATGTTGTTTTTTTATATAAATTCATTTTTAGTTAATCTTATTAATTAAATATGATTGCAAATCTTTTATCTTTATCCTTTCTTGTTTCATTGTATCCCTGTCTCTCACAGTAACATCATTATTTTCTAATGTTTCAAAATCAATCGTTATACAGAATGGAGTTCCAATTTCATCCTGGCTATAATAACGTTTTCCAATATTTCCTCTGTCGTCAAAAGCGATATTAAAATTTTTCTTTAGCTGATGATATACTTCTGTAGCTTTTTCAACTAATTCCGGCTTATTTTTCAAAAGAGGGAATACTGCGACTTTATATGGAGCCAAACTTGGTTTTAATTTTAAGACAACCCTTTCTTGCTCTTCTATATATGATTCGCATAAAACAGCCAAAACCGACCTATCTACTCCCCATGTCGGCTCTATAACATGCGGATATAATTTCTCTCCGTTTTCTATATCTTCATATGGCGGTTCTTTATAATGATTTTTCAAATCAAAATCTGTACGATAAGCCAAACCATAAAGCTCTTTCTTGCCAAAAGGATAATCATATTCAAAATCAATTGTCTTTTTAGAATAATGGGCTCTTTCGCCATCTGGAACATCTAATTCGTGAATATTTTTTTTATCCAGACCAAGTTCATCTGTCATCCATGACCACATTTCTTTTCTCCATATTTCAAATGTTTCTTTCCAGTCCTCTTCCTTGATAAAATATTCTATTTCCATCTGCTCAAATTCTCTTGTACGGAAAATAAAATTGCCTGGAGTTATCTCGTTTCTGAAAGCTTTTCCAATTTGGGCAATACCAAAAGGGACTTTTTTCCTTGTCGTGTCTAAAACATTTTTAAAATCAACAAACATTGCCTGGGCTGTCTCCGGACGAAAATATACTTTATTGGCTTCTTCTTCAGCAGGCCCTAAAAAAGTTTTAAGCATTAAGTTAAACTGTTTTGCCTCGGTTAATTCTCCGTTACAATCAGGACATTTATTCTTTTCCAATAAATCTTTTCTGAATCTATGATGGCATTTTTTGCATTCAACCAATGGATCAGAAAAATTTTCCAAATGGCCAGAAGCTTGCCAAACTTTTGGATTCATTATTAAAGCTGCGTCTATGCCAACCATATCATCCCTTTGATGAACAAAACGTTTCCACCAAATATTTTTTATATTATTTTTCAATTCAACTCCTAAAGGGCCGTAATCAAATGAATTTGCCAAACCTCCATAAATTTCAGATCCAGGGAATATAAACCCCCTTCTCTTGCACAAAGATACAATTTTTTCCATTAATTCTGGACTATTTTCTTTAATTTTTGCCATATATTGATTTTTTAAAATTTAATTTATCTTACCTCTTTAAGCGCTAAACTTCAACAATCTGCATAAAAAAATAAGCCCGCTTGCAGCAGACTTTAAAATATAGATTGACCCAAAAATTACAAGAATTTATATCCAATCATTTTATAAATCAATTTTGCAATCATAAAATCAGGGGCAGAAATGTTTTTAAGCGGGCTTAATTCAACAATATCTATTGCAATAATATTTTTTTCCGAAAAAACTTGCCTTAAAATTTTTAAAACTTCTTGCCAGTTTAATCCTCCTGGTTCTGGCGTTCCCGTGGATGGCATTATTGAAGGATCAAAAGCATCAACATCAAATGTTATATAAACATCATTTTCCAAGTTTTCCAATATCTCCTTAATAGATAAATCATCTTTATCCTTTGCCCAAAATATTTTTATTCTTCCTTGATTTTTTTTATAAAAATCAAACTCGCTTCCCTCTTCTATATTGTTGCTTATGTTTCTTATGCCAACAGACACTAAATTCTTTACTTCTTTCTGCTCTAAAACTCGACGCATCGCGCAAGCATGAGAAAACTTATTTTCTTCATAGCTATCTCTTAAATCAGCATGAGCATCAAAATGCAAAACCGAAAAAGATCTATATTTTTCTTTCACGCCCAAGACCCCCCCTAAGCTGATTGTGTGCTCTCCCCCTAAAATAATCGGGAATTTATTTAAAGAAATAATTTCTTTTACTTTTTTTGCCAAAGGCAAATAAAATTTTTCTGAATTGCTATCCGGTTTTATCTCAGCAGCTGTATTTATTCCAACTTCTTTATAAGTCTCTTTTTCCAGCTCTTCGTCAAATAATTCCACTTGTGAAGAGGCTGAAATTATTGCCTTTGGGCCTGAATTAGTGCCTTTGCCAAAAGTTGTAGATCTCTCATAAGGAAAAGGAATAATTATCACCCGGGAATTCTGAAAATTAGAATTCTCGGGCGGAATATTTAGAAAATTATTATAGTCAGCCATTATTGTTTGTTCAAAAAGTCGTTATAATTCTTTGGCTGTCTATTTTTCCAATTGCCTTGATGATAAGCATAACTCGCCAATAATGGCAAAACAGATGTGGCTTCAGCATAAACCATTTGATCTTGCCCTTGTTTTACCTTGCCCCAGGAAGTGGCCTCTTTTAATGTTGAAGAAGAACAAGCGCCATCTCTTACATCGGCAACTGTTATTTGGATTGCATATTTATGCATAGGAACATTAAAACCTAGAACTTCAGCACAGACAACAGTATCCTGAACAAAATTTTTCGGAGTGCCTCCTCCAATCATTAAAAGACCAGATGTTTTGCCTTTTATTTTGACTTTTGTAAGTTCTAAAAAATCTTTAACAGAGTCAATTGACACGTGTTCTTTCGGACGCTCCCACTGATGGCAGACTAACCCAAAACCAGCGCTTGAATCTGAGAATGCTGGACAAAAAATAGGTACTCCTTTTTCAAAAGCCACTTGAACTAAAGAATTTTTTTTCTTTGAATGTTTTGTAAGATATCTGCCCATTTCAACAATAAATTCCCTAGAAGAATAAGGTTTTGGTTCAAGACCATCTGCAATTTTTTTAATTGCCTGGTCGCAGTTCTGAAGCTCCTCTTCGTCTATAAAAGTATCATATATCCTATCGATATAATTTTTTCTTAAAACATTATCATCTACATTTGGGCTTCCTTTATAATGTTTGAAGCCCAACGCCTCAAAAAAATCCATATCTACGATGGAAGCTCCTGTAGATATTATGGCATCCACCATATTATTTTTTACTAAATCAACATAAATTTGCATACAACCAGCTGAGCTAGTAGACCCAGCTATTGATAAAAAAATTGTACAATTTTTATCCTTTAACATCTGATCATAAATTTTTGATGCATTTGCTAAATCCCTTGCGGTAAAAGACATATCGCTCATTGAGTTTATAATTTTACTTGCATCAAAAGATTTAATATCGATATGCTTTATTTCTTCTTTAAGAAGATTTTTTTTATTTTTTGCCATATTTGTAGCCGCCTTTTTGGTAATCTTTTTTATAAATAAAGAAAATTGCCAAATCAACCGGCTTATTATTAAGGAACAAAGACTGCGCAGGCAATAACCGTTGTCCATAAGCCGTCTTTATTACCTTGAGCTGATTGAGTCATATTTATTGTGCGAACTATTTTATCTGACATTTTAAAAACTTTTTCTTTTTCATCCCACGCAGAATTAGGATCGAATTCAACGCCCAAGGTTGTAGCAAGCATTGTGGCTGCCAAATCTTCCGCATAATCGCCTGCTTTTTCATCTGTCTCTCCAAAAGGATGATGCTCTGACAAATATCCATGTTGATTTTCTTCTGCAGGAACCGCACATCCCATTGAAGCTGCAATTAATCTATTGGGCTCATTTGTTGCATTTCTTGCCATAACACAAAAAACAACTTCGCCTGGTTTAAAATATTCAAGCCCCTTTTCTTTTGCAATCCGTTGGCATCCGGGAGGCAAAATGCTGGAAACAAAAACTAAATTGAATTTTTCAATTCCAGCATTTCTTAAAGCCATTTCAAAAGACATTAATTGCTCTTTGGCAACTCCAACGCCTTTTGTAAAAAATATTTTTGATGGGATCATATGTCTAAAAAAATTTTACCAAAAATTTCTCTAAACAATAAATTTGTTGAAAAAAATAAATGGCAATTAGTATTAATTTTTAAAAACTAATTTTATTTTACTTCTTTTAAAAATAAATTCAATGTATAAAAACCATCTTAGTTAAAAAATGGTTTTTAGAAAATACAGATTTTAAATTATTGCACCATTCCGCCGCCTGAGTTGGCGAAATCATCAGGCAAGCTTGTATTTATCCCTGAATCCTGGGATGTAATTGTTGTATTTGTGAATTGATTTTCTCCTGAAATCTGCACTTGGTCTATAAGAGGCGCCGTCGATCCTTTTTGCGAACTAGCGGGAGTCAAAGATATCTGGAAAAAAAGAGAAACAGGATCCCCCGTCACACCAGTGCCAGCCAAAATATCCCCAGCTGACCAGACAATTTCGCGACTGGTAGAATCAAAAGAAAAATTTGAAAATTCATCCTGGGGCATAATTTGGCCGGTTAAGCTGATATTTTGCGGCAAAACTGCTTTTACTTTAACATTTTTTGCATCGCTGAAATAATTTTTAATCTGCCAATTTATGGTGTATGTGGTTGCCCGGCCAGCTTTGGGAGGAATTGGTCCTAAATTTGAGATGTCATCGCTTTTATAATATCCTTTCTGAGAAATCACCAATCCAGAATTTACTTTTATGGTAAACTTCTGGGTGACTTGTGAAATATTAACTTCATCGCTTATTGTCGCATTATTTACATCAGCTCCCGATGCATTCCAGTCACTTTTCACTTTTACATTAAAATCAACTTCACCCTCCTGCTTGACATCCAAATGATTTAACTGATGAACCTGGCTGTGGTCCCAGACAATCATATTATCATTGGGCTGTACTTGTCCGCCATCTTCTGCCTGAAGCGTAGACATATCTAATGCCGAACCATCAAGTTTCACAACCATAAATAAATTGTCGAAAGGAGTAGACCCTATATTCCTGAAAAAAATCTGGTAATGAAGGGTCTCGCCCGGAGATGCAACATATGAAGATGAACCGTTAACCTGTTGCGAGATAAATAGCAAGGACTGGATAACTTGAACCTCCACATTAGCCTGTTTTATCACAACAAAATTCCCATTTTGCCACATTCCAAGCGAAGCTGAAAATGTTAAATTTTGATCAGTGGTGGCTGAAACTTTACCGGTGATGCTGATTCTTCCCCCCTGCGCCTTGTTTAAAGTTGCTAGTTTCCATTCTAAATTGTCTAAAGATTTCGGATCAGATGATACAAAATCAAATCCGGATGTAGGATCAATTTTTATGCTAAGATTTTCTAATGGATAATCTACATTTGAAAAATAATTAATTGAATACTGCAAGCTTTTCCCTTGTTCCACTTTGGTCGGCATATCAAAATCCAAAGTAATAGGGCTTGCATCAATTTTGGTAATAAAAGTCGTATTTGACTCATAAGTGGCAGTTATATTTTTGGGTGTATAAGAAAGAGAGGCTTTTGCAGTTTTTAAATCGCCATCTTTGCCCAAAAGCCGCGCTTTGAATTTCACAGACTCCTGGTCTCCCGGATATATATCATCTAATTTTTTACTAATTAAAGTCTTGCTGTCCTCAGTTAAAGAATTGTCCGGCAATTCAAAAATTAACTGCGGATTCTGTAAAACAAAGTTGCCGTTATTTTTATATTGCACAGTATATTCTATTTCATCTCCTATTTTGGCTGTATCGGGTCCTAAAATCTCCAATTTTAAAATTTCCTTCGAAAACATTCCCTCTCTGTAATATAAGAAAGCGACAAATACA
>CAIXXY010000030.1 GCA_903923535.1 Candidatus Staskawiczbacteria bacterium
CCTTATTTTTCAAACCCTCGTGAGCTTGCTTAATTGTTAAACTTGTTAAATCCATTAAATAATTTTCAATTTTCAATAATCAATTTTCAATCAATGACGCAATGTTTCAATTTTCAATGTTTGTAAATTGATTCATTGAAAATTCATTGTAAATTGAGAATTGTAAATTGAGAATTCATTTTTTATGGAAAAAACATGTACAATTTGCGGAAAAAAATCAGGGATGTCTGTGACTCTTGTAAAATTAAGAGGAAAATACAATCCTACTAATAAAGTAAGAAAATACCCAAATCTTCAATGGGCTCGTTTGCCAAATGGCAAAAGAATTTTAGCTTGCGCCAAATGCATTAAAAGACTGGCTAAAGTATAATACTGCGGGCTGTAGTACAGCAGCAGTATTTAGCACTTGCCCCCACACCAAAATATCGGGGTGGAGTATGCCGGCAGTACACATCCATGGGGTGGATGCAGACTGGGTTCAATTCCCAGCACCCCGAATAAAATTTGGTGTGGGGGTGAAGGGTGCGTTAGAGGCGTGAAATGGAATTATAATCAAGTTTTAGAAACAAAAAATGGCCTTCAGGCCATTTTTTGTTTGAATATTTTATACTTTAAACCTTTCTTTAATAATTCCTTTTTTAGAGACATCAATAATCGGCGAAGTATAGACCAAAGAATAGGATCCATCGTCGTTCTTCTTTTCTATCTTTACATAATATTTGCCGAGAGGAACCAAGCAATAATATTTTCCATATCTGTCGGCGGATTTAGAAATGATTTCTTTGTTAGAATCAGACGTCATGACTCTGATTATCGGGAAAGACAAAGGAACATCTGTATCTCTATCTACTATATAGCCGTAAGTTTTCGGTTTTACCCCGAAAATCCTTATCAATAGCAATGCCACATACAATATTATTATAAAAGTATTATAGGGATAAGGAGCAAAAATGTAAGCTATGATGGCAGTGATAAAACCTATGACAAAAAATAAATCATAAATTCTCCTTAATATAATATCCCATTTAGAATAAAATTTCATTAAATTCTTGCTCTTTTTTAAAAATTCATTCCAATCAAATTTTACAGGGTCTAAAGGAATATTTTTAACAATTATCTCTCCTGATGTCTTGACAATGATATCCCCGCCAAAATAAAGATCTCTATAAAGCTCATCATATGCTTTACCGGCAAGTTTTTGCGAGGGGAAATTATAGTTTGATTTGTGAGCTTGCATCTGATAAACGCCCGGTTCAACTAAAAATCCATAACGACCGTCCAAATCTGTAATTGCAGAGGAAACTTCCTTGCCCTGAAGATTTTTTAAAACAATATAAGCAGGATCCAAAGGCTGTTTTGTTACAGAGTCATATACCACGCCCCATGACGAAACTCTCTTTTTGAGGCCAAGAGCAGTCATTAAAAGACCAAACAACCTTAACAACAGTAAAAGCAATTCAAAAAGGGAAAATGGAATAAGAGAACTTGCTGCCGCAACAGTTGCCACCACAGCTCCCGTGGTTGAAACAGTTTGAGTAGCTGCAGATCCTTGAGGCGTATTTACTACCTTATAAACTGTTTTAGTTACTATTTGTACCGCCGGAGTTTCAATAAATTGCGTTATAGGTGTTATAACGGCTTCACAATCACTGTCTGTTTGGCAAACATCCTGTCCTGAGCCATTAGTAGGAACGCATGTATTATCAGAAGAGCATATGTTGTGCTGGGGCCCTCCTGTCCCTGGCGTTACGGGAGGACAGACAGCATTGACAGCTAATAAACAATTGGCAGATGAATTATGGCCTGCGGAAGTTGCTGTAACTGTTGCTGTTTTAAGACCTGGAGCACTATAAGTGTTTGTGCAAGTCTGATCAGACCCTGTGCAGTCATTTGACCAGGAATAAGTGTAAGAGCCATTACCGCCTGATGCTGCGGCGCTGAAAGTCACCGGCTGATCAGTATCTATAGATTGGGCATTTGAAGAGCAAGAAACATTTACCCCGGGCAAACCTATATTAGCTGAACAATTAGAGGACAAATTCAGTGCCCCAGAAATTACTGTGACTGTGGCTGTTTTAGTCCCTTCAGTGCTATAAGAATTTGTGCAAGTCTGATTAGATCCTGTGCAAGCATTTGACCAAGAATAAGTATAAGAACCAACTCCGCCTGATGCTGTGGCGCTGAAAGTTACCGGCGTGTTAGGAGCAGTTGAACTTGGAGAGGCGGAACACGAAACATTTAAGCCCGGCAAACCCACAGTAGCTGAACAAGTATTAGACTTAGTTTTGCTATTCGCTGATGTTGCTGTAACTGTGGCTGTTTTAGTTCCAGTGGTGCTATAAGACTTTATACAGGTTGCGGCAGACCCTGCGCAGTCTCCTGTCCAAACATAAGTATAAGGACCTGTCTCGCCTGATGCTGCGGCGCTAAAAGTCACCGGAGTGTTAATAAGGGTTGAACTTGGAGAGGCGGAACACGAAACAGATAGAGGAACCGGTAAAATATCGTAAACGCCTCCGGTAGCCGTGCCAAATACATTTGTACCTGATCCATCGTTTAAAAGAACTTGTTCTCCGGCAACAAAATCAACAATTCCTGTACCTTGCGCAATGCCTGTAAAATTAATAATAAAAATCGACCCGACTCCGGTATATCCGTGCGGAATTCCCCCAGAAAAATGTATAGTTCCGGCAGAATTTGAAAAAGACGGGTATTCTGTCCAAGTTGTAAAAATAGATGCGCTGGTATTTATAGAAGATACATTAAGTTTAGTATTGTCAAAAGTCAAATCAACCAAGGCTGCATTAATAGAATCTCCGCCGCTGTCAACAGTAAGCGATATAGGAATATTAGCTCCTATTATATAAGAACCGCTTGCAGGAACAAGAGATAAATTAGCAACAGCTAATGCAGATGAAGGAAAAATTGCGGTAAAAAATGAAAAAAACAATACTCCAAAAAATATAGAAAGTACGGCCGGTTTTATGTTAAATAATTTTTTTTTCATCTTATTTTTTTCCCGCTATTAGCGAGGCTCCCGCCTTGTGCGAGGTTCGCTTTTAGCGACGCCTTCGGCGGCTAAGCTTAAAATATATAAATAATGCGGCAAGCAATATAATTATCCCTATTATTATCAAGATATTTAAAATAATAAGTCCTTGCCTGTCCAATGGTTTTAGAGCAGTTTCTTCCCTGAAATTGCCAGCGCCATCATATGCCCTTACATAAACTTTGCTCCACCAATGCTGTAATTTTAAAATATACGGAGTTTCTGATTTCTGCCAATCAGCAGACAGCCACGGGCCGAAAAAAGGAACCAAAACATATTTTTCGCGGATTTCGTAATAGCTGATTCCCGTTTCTTTATCAACAGCTGAAAAAGAAACAAAAAACTTATTTCCCGCAATAGAAGTATTCCTGCTTACAACTGGCGTAAAGGGCAATGGCTTTATTTTATCAATTACAGGCTGAGGAGGCGTTATTATCTGCCCCTCGGCGCTGGCTATTTTAATCTTTAAAGGTATTAATGTTACTCCGTCAACTTTTGTCCCAAATCCGTTATTTAGAAAAATTGCTGCATTACTGATGGAAACAAGCTGTTCGCCGATTTTTTTTGGTTTTAATATAAAACTGAAAATATTCCCATTTGAACCGTTAAAACCATTTGGAATGCCGCCGGTAAAAATAATAGTTCCGTTTTCTAATACGGTCGGCCTTTTGGGCCATAATGTCAAAATAGAGTCCCCGGTTTTTATGTTTTCAACATCAAAATATTCTTTTGAAAAATTAATAGTTCCGTTAACAACATTAATTGGCTTATATGAAGTATCCAGACTTAAAACAACTGAAATATTCTCCCCTACCTTACAGGTTGATTGGTCGCTTACCAACGAAAGCGATTGAGCATTGGCAAAACATGGCAGTATAAAAAAACCGGATAAAAAAGCAGTAAATAAAATTATTTTATTAATTTTTCTTAACATTTTTTATGATAATTTTTTTATTTTTTTTGTCCTTTGCTGCAAGTTGCTGTTTGCTGGCTGTTTTTACTTTAGAGCTGGCCACAATTTTCGCAGATGAGGAGGATAATTTATTTATTTTTACCGGTAAAATATCGCTTAAAACAGCTGGAGCAGCAATAACTGTTGCACTGCTGTTTTTGTCTGCGCTGACTATTTTAATATTTAAAGGCGCCAATGTAACTCCTTTAAGTTCTGTGCCTAAACCGTCATTTAAAAGAACTGCGGCATTGCTGATGGAAATTACAGTCTCGCCTATTTTTTTTGCTTTTAATGTAAAACTGAAGATATTTCCATTTGAACCGTTAAAACCATGGGGAATACCGCCGGTAAAAGAAATATTTCCATCATCTGATGCAATTGGGTTTTTGACCCACAATGCCAGAATAGAATCGCTGTATTTTATATTTTGAACATCGAAAAATTCTTTTGGAAAACTGACAGTCCCGTCAACGACATTAATCAATTTATCTGAAGTATTAAGACTTAAAACAATTTGAATATCGTCGCCTACTTTGCATGAAGATTTATTGCTTATAAAAGAAATTGACTGCGCATTTGCAAAATATGGCAATAAAAGAAAAAAGGAAATAGAGAGCAGAAACAAAATTTTGAATTTAAAAAATTTAGACATTATGATTTATTTGAAAATTTGAAATATAACCGCTTATTACATAGCTGTAATTCTGCGGAATTAAATGGAAATTGAAAATTCCATTTTCGCGAAGCGAAATATGGCTATCCTGTCCACCAATAAAGCATAATGGAGAAATCTGTTAAATTAACTACTCCGTCTTTGTTTATATCTGCGCATGGATTGCTTGGATTAATATCCTGCCAAAAATACATAAGAATTGAAAAATCCACTATGTTTATACGAGTATCTTTGTTAATATCGCCATGCGTATCGCACTGGCAGTCGGCATTTGTTATACATTGATTAGTTCCAGCACCTCCTACGCTAATACACATTTGCGCGCTGCATTCATAATGGCTGGTGCCTCCGCTTGGCGGAGGAGCAGTAGTGCATAAAGAAGTGTCAAAATTACAGCTTGAATCGCAATTTAATGTGCCGCCGCCTGTGAAACCCTTGCTAATGCAACTTTCTCCTCCCAAATCAGTGCCGTCGCATTCCTCTGGGGGTTCTATTACATTGTCTCCGCATCCTTGAACCGTACCAGTTATATCAACAGATTCATCTTGAGAAACAGGCTGCGCAAAAACAAATGCAGCTAATCCTGCTATAAATATGCCTGAAAAAAGTAAAATTAATATAATACTGCTGTTTTTGAGCTGCATTTATTCCTGTTTGCTGTCTTAAAAAACTTCTATTTTTCTTTTTGTTTTATGTTTCCTGCCATTAACCCCGCGGTTGCACCGCAGGGTTAATGGCAACTTTTAGCGGGTCTTCAGAAAAAACCTCGCCTTTTGTCTATTACTTCCTTGCTTGTTTGATAATCCAGATATCCCATTTTTTGACAACCATAACTACCAAGCACGCCACAATTAACAAGACAATGATAACAACTAAGAGAAGCTGCCATGGAAATACAAAGAAGCTGGTGTTTGCTGTTGCTGTCTTGTCCTTGCCGTAATCCAAGCTTAATTTAGCAGTATAAATTCCAAAATGGAAATCCTTCCATTCCCGCCCAACCATGCCAAAAAATCCTGTCTTTGCCTGGTCATTGCCCCAAACAGGATCAAAAACACGGACGCTGTTAGGCAAAACATTACCCTGGGTTTGATTGGCATTAACAGTTGCTGATGTCCACAATCCCAAATTCTTAATAGTTATATTTCCTTCTGGATCAATGCGGTCGTTTCCGCTGTTGCCAAAACTATATTGGAATTTAACCGGAAGGGAAGAAAGGATTCCTGCATTTACCTTAAACCCTGAAAGGGCTCCGCTGACATTGATATTGCCATTGACAGTTAAAAGAACCAAAATGCCTGTTCTGCTGCTCATAGCAACTTGGTTATCCCCAGCAGGAGGAGTTGTTGACCAAAAAATAGCTGCGTAATTGCCACCAGCTGGAGCGGTGCTTGGTATTGCTATTGAATATGGAATATCTTTTTGTTCTCCGGGCTGTAAATTAACTTCAGAAGGCACCGTTATCCATATTCCCAATCCCTGGGTTGCAGGGGTAAAATAAGGGGTGCCTGTAGTTCCTCTTGCTTCAAAATTAGCAAAAGAAGAATACATTTTTTGGGGCGTATTCAATTCGTTCAAAAGAATTAAATTGCCTTGTATAGTCTGGCCTGGATTTCCAGAAACTTCTATTCTTACAGGGGAAACAGTTATAGCTGAAGCCGGAGTTGCAACAAACATAGCCCCCAGCGCAAACAAGCATATAGCTGTAAATAATATATTAATTTTTATTATTTTCATAATTTTACTTGCCCCGTTAAATTTTGCTGAAGGCAAATTATTTAACTGGGGTTATCTAATTAATAATAATTTTTATCGGGTTAAATAAAATCTAGAAGATTTTAATTTTTGGCTCGCCAAAAATTATTTAACCCGATGAATTATTTAGAAGGTGCAAGTTGCAGTATATGTCAGCGTAGTGGTATAAGTTCCTGCCGGAGTTAGTGATGAAATGTTTGCTATATAGGAAGCTCTCATAACTGTAGTAAGTGTTGGACCACCATTGCTGGCAACAGTATCTCCTGTCTTAAAACTGAATTTATCTGTAGTGTCATAATTAACAACAGGCGCCGCGCAGTCGGTTATACAAGATGGATTGGCGCCGAAACCCGTATTAGCAACTAAGTTAAGTCCAAATTGCTTGGTGCCAATCGTAGGAGTACATTTATAGGTAGCAGTATTGCATGGGTCAATGGTTTTAGTGATATCTGTAGTTTTACGAAGGGTATTTCCAGTCACTACTACCACTATTCCACCTGCACCATTAGTGGCCATTGTTAAATTATGGCTGGTAGTTTTCGTCAAGCTTGTTGACAATTGGCCAAAATTTATTGAATAGCTTCCCAAACTAAAGGTCATACTGTTGACTACTGATCCTGTAACGCCTACGCTGCCAGGGCCGGTAATATCAATATTACCTGAGGTACCAGTATCGCCAAATGTGCCAGCAATGCTTAGAGTATAGGGGCCGGCTGTTGCAGGGTTAACAATTTGATGCGTTCCAACACCTCCTTGGGTAGTATTTGTTCCGATTAAAACTTCTACTGTATCGCCAGCAGCAATTGTTCCTGTGCCAGAAGTTAATGTTAAAACGTCTGCTGCCATAACAGCACCCCAAGTAGCACCTGAAGGTGCTGCCGCGAGAGTTAATTGTGATCCATTATCTATAACATCTATATCTCCAAATACTATAGTACTCGTATCAAAGTCAGCGGGGAAAGTGATTGTAATGGTTTCTCCAGCATCAACGCTGCTGACAGCGCCAAATACTATATCGTGGTCAGACGCTGCGCTGGTGTTTAAAGCAGACAATGAATCCACGAAGAAATCTATGGTTGCGGCTTTAACCTGATTGATTAACAAGAAAGCCGATGCTACCAAAAGAATTGCTATTAAGCCAATTCCGAAATATTTTATTTTTTTTCTTATCATAATTATGAGCGAGGGAGGAGTGAGAAATCCGAGCGAGACAAAATGAGAATTATTCTTATTTTGTCGAACGAGTGGTTTCTCATTCCGACCGAGCGATTAATTATATAAATAGCTTCGCTATTTCTATAATATATATGATTTAGATTAATATTAATTATTATTAGTAAATTCTAAAGATTTTTTATTTGTTGCTCATAGGCATTATAATTTTAATTAATAATATTTGGTGTTTAATTCTTCTATTATACAAGAATCCAGAAATCAGTGTCAATTAAATTTATACCCGGATTAAATACAATAAAAGATTTGTTTTAAGTTTCGTTAAAAAGTAGCGTTAACAGTGAATATTAAACTGGTGGTGTAATTTCCTGCTGAAGTTGTAGGCGAAATATTGCAGATAGACCTTACTCCAAAAACCGTGGTTGCATTATCGCCGATTCCTGTAGCGATTTCATCTGGAAAAGCGCCCGTGTCTAGTGCCCAATCGCTGGTATCATAAGGCGCGCTTGTCGACCCTGTTCCAGAATTTTTAATAAGTCTGATGCCGAATTGTTTTGTGCCTGGCAAGGAGGCTACGGCAGTGCCTCCGATGGCTGAAATTGTGGATGCTCCGTGCGTAAGCGTGGAGCCGTCAATTGTAACAGTATATCCTGATGCAGCATTGGTAGAAACAGAAAAAGTTAAAGCGTCCGCTGTGTCTGAAGATGAACCGCCAGCACTGCTTGTTGCATAACGGGCTGCTGAAGAAGAAAGCTGGCCAAAGCCGATAGAAGTATCAGAAAGATTAAATGTAAGATGTGCAGGCCGCCAATCAGTTGTAACAGGGCATCCGGTTTCTGTGCAGTCGAAATTTAAAGTGCCTATATTATCCCCTGTTGCTGTTCCGGTAAAATATCCTGAAGAATTTATTGAAACTCCGGTAAAATTTATCCAGCCGATATTTGCGCCCCATGCGTATCCCGAAAGCACTCCCAGTCCGTTATTATGCACTCCGCCTAAGGTTGGAGCCAAATTTATCCATCCGTAATCTACGCTCCACGCATAACCTGTTATAAAAGCGTCTTTAACCTGCACATTGCAGTTAGTACACCCGAAATTTATCCAACCCATATTATTTGACCAAGCATATTTATTTGTAGCGTCAATTGTTCCTGTCACAGCAGATGCAAACAGAATAGGGACCGTCAAACCAGCAACTATGAAAAAAATTAAAAACTTTTTCATTCGCAAATTATTTTTTTAATAAACCCCAATGACCAAACCCCAAATCCCAACCAAATATTAAAATCCCAAATCACAAAACTATTCCTTACATTTTTTAATTATTGTTGCTAGTATAAGGTTTAATTCCTGGGCTTCTTTCCATAATATTCTAGCTTCATCTTTAAAATCAGGTAAAGTGTGGGCTATTAATTGCAGCCAGTATTTTGTTTCTTTCGTTTCTTTTTTGGAAATACAGACTTTATTGATAAAATCTTTTTTTGAGCTTGCTTCGTCTGCTTCACAATAATTAGCTCCTATACTTGTCCCCGCTCTTACTAACTGGCCTATTAATGGTTTCGTTATTGAATTTTCAGGTATATTTTTTAAAAAATTTATTATATTTTTGCTGAACTTTGTTGTTCTCTCTGCCAAATCGTATTTTTTGGGATTTTGGGAATTAGAATTTGGTTGGTCATTGGACATTGGGGTTTGGGATTTATCAATAATTTTTTCCTCAAGGTCATAACCGTTTAAAAATTTAGTCATTGAAAATTCATTGTAAATTGATAATTGAAAATTGAAAATTATTTAGAAAGCCATTTCATTATTGGGCCAAAAAATTCGGCTAATCCTGTTGTTAATGATTTAACCTCCAATGATGATGACAATGATTGCAATAATAATGAAGCCTGTATTAAACTAGTGCCTGCTTTTTGCGCTATTTGCAGAGACGATACTGCTTTTGACCCATAATCCATCAGCCATCCTATAAATTTCAACACTCCGTCAACTAAAGCAGATACTGTGCTCTTAATCAAATCTCCCGTCATGCTTACCGGACTTTCTGCGGGTGAGGGCTGTTGAGCCACTGTCACATTTACATTAATTTCAAGGTTGTTTGTGTTGGTAATATTTCCCGAGAACGTCAGTGTGCCGGAAAAAACATATGTTCCTGATGTATTTGGATCGTATGACGGTATTCCATTATCCCAAACAATATTTACACTTTGAGTTGAAATATCCGATAGAGTGGCAGTAACTGTCGTCGGCAAATTTAGAGAGGAAAGCTGAGTTCCATAGCTAACATTAATGTCTGGAATATTATCAACTAAAATAATATTAAGAGGTTGCGGCTGTTCTTGAACCTGCTGAACTTGTTCCTGAACCTGCTGAGCTATTTCCTGCGCCTGATTTGCTGTATCCTGAGCTTGCTGGGCTGTATCTTGAGCTTGCTGAGTTGCCTGCTGCTGCTGATTTACTTGCTGAGACAAGTTATTTATTTGTTGTGATACCTGATCATTTGTTGTTGATGAAGTCCCCGGCGTTGTTGAAGGAGTTGTTGTCTCTTCTAATGAACCTGTAGCATCTGCAGGAGCTGTTGTTTCTACAGCGCTGGCAGTAGTAATGCTTGCGCAATCGCCTTGCGCTTTTTTCCATTCTCCATTTTCAACCCAAGTGCAATAAATACTGCCCGTTGCAGAATCAACCATTTCCATCTTTTCAATTCTTGCTGTTTTTACAGTAAGGCTGTCTGCTATTATTTGTTTAAGCGTAAATATGCCTCCGCTCAAAGTTGCCCCAAGTTTAGACAGGGACGATTGCACTGATTGGTCAAAACCAGAAATTGCCACTCCTGAAACTTCGCCAGAGCCTGAAGTGCCGGCAGGATTTATTTCAAGATCTTCTATGGCTATGCCAAGGCGTTGTTTTATCTCATTTATAGCAATCTGCTGCTGTTTTATAAGTTCTGTGTTATACAAAGCTATTCTGTCATATTTTATAGAATTTGGCCTGCCTTCGTTATCATAAAGCACTAAATCTTTCAATCCTAATGCATCAATATCTTCAGCGATATAACCAATATCGGATTGATTGCTTCCCTTGTATTCAAAAGATTTTGGCTGAACTTGCAGTATCGCATCCCAATTTTCTGTTAATGGCTGGATATCATGTTTATATCTTAAAGACGATAGCGATGCCCATAATTTTCCATTAGCATCGGCATAAACAGTTCCGCCGCTTCCAGCCGTAAGATATGGCATATAAATACTAGGGGCATTTATTGTTAATTGCTGGTTAGTAACCGAACCGGCCGAGCCTGAAAAAGTTCCATAAAGAAGCGAATATGCTCTATCATTGGCTTGGTTAGTTTCAAGCACATTATTTACATAAAAAGTATCTGAACCGGCTTCATAGTAACCAGCATAAGAACCTAAAGCTACATTACCTGAACCTCCGTTATTATTGTGGAGAGCATTAGCTCCGGTCGCTGTGTTATTGTCTCCTGTGCTCACCGAGAGAGCATAATATCCAGTCGCTGTATTATTGGCTCCTGTGGTGTTGGTGTTGAGAGCAAAAGTTCCATTGGCTGTGTTGTAGGATCCTGTGGCGTTTGATTGGAGAGCCAGATCTCCATTGGCTGTGTTTCCGCTTCCTGTGGTATTCTCGGAGAGAGCGTAATCTCCATTGGCTGTGTTGTAGGATCCTGTGGTGTTGGAGTAGAGAGCATAATATCCATTGGCTGTGTTGGCGGATCCTGTGGTGTTGGCGGTGAGAGCAAAACCTCCAGTCGCTGTATTCTCGCCTCCTGTGGTGTTGGAAGTAAGAGTTTGATATCCAATACCAGTATTATAACTTCCCTCGTTTTCGCTTGAACCAGCCATAGTAAAATTACCTGCATTGATACCTAAAAAGGTATTGCCTCCTGCTGCAGCAGGACCTGCAAAATTATGAATGAAACGGTCAGTTCCCTTATAGATAACTCCTGTACTTGAACTTGTTGTTGCAGGTATAGCAATAGAACCATTAACATCCAATGCTTGCGTCGGAGTTGTTGTGCCAATGCCCACTCTGCCAGCTGTATTCGGGAAAATAGTGAAAGTATTAAGATTGTAATTGCCGCCATTCATATACAATTTTATCATATCTTCTGTGCCGCCGGCTCCGCCAAAAACTAATTCATTAATATTATTTAAGTGATATACTGATTTAATATATGTCTGGTCGCCTGAATTAGGATGATTAAAACGCAGAGAGGAATAACTCCCATCAGCATTTGAAGCATTGGTAATCATAAGCCCTGTTGTATTAGCATTTATAGCTGTGCCTGAATTGTTAGTGTTAGTATAAATAGTTAATTGATTTGTCGGATTCGTCAATCCGATGCCAAGATAATGGTTTGTGGCATCATAGAAAAAGTTTGCGTTGTCCTGCATAATTACTCCTGCTGGTCCGGCAAAAGCAACAGAACCTTGAGTTAAAATCCCTATAGATGGAAGATAATTTTGTCCTGTTACCCAGCTTCGGAAAGCTAAAGTTTCCCTTGTTGATGATGAAGTGGTTAGGTATAATTTGCTTCCATCATATTCCATTGCTCCTGGTTCTGGAGTTGATAAATTAGTTCCCAAAGTAAATTTCAAGGGAGCTGTGTTTGCTGTAGCTGTGCCAACTGGCAAGTGAAGCCATGCAGTAGGAGCAATATTGTTGATGCCGACTTTTCCATTTATTGTTAATTGCTGGCCAGCAAGCGAACCAGCTGTACCTGAAAAAGTTCCATAAATAAGCGAATATGCTTTATCGTTGGCTGGGGTAGTTTCCTGCACATTATTAACATAGAAAGTATCTGAACCGGTTTCATTATAACCAGCAAAATTACCCAAAGAGACATTGCGTGAGCCTGTTTCATTATTAAAGAGAGCATTAGTTCCAACTGCTGTGTTATTGCTTCCTGTGGTGGTCAAAGCGAGAGTATAAGGGCCAGTCGCTGTGTTGTAACTACCTGTGGTGATAGAGAAGAGAGCAGACACACCATTCGCTGTGTTTGCGACTCCTGTGGTGTTGGAGTAAAGAGCTTCGAGTCCAGTCGCTGTGTTTTGTTCTCCTGTAGTGAGGTTCAATAAAACTTCCTTTCCAATACCAGTATTACCACTTCCTTGTTCGCTTGTGCTTCCAGTCAGAGTGAAGTTGCCTGCATTGATACCTACAAAGGTATTATTTCCATCTGTTCCAGCTAATGCAAAATTATGAATAAAACGGTCAGCTCCCTTATAAATAACACCTGTACTTGAACTTGTTGTTGCGGTTAGGGCAATGGAACCATTAACATCTAATGCTTGCGTCGGCGTTGTCGTGCCAATGCCGACTTTGCCGGATGCATCAATTCTCATTCTTTCTTTAGTTGCCAAATCCTGTCCTCCAGTGGCAAATCTGATTATTCCATTCGTATTCCAAGCTGCTAAAAATACCCCGGCTCCATTAGCTTTTAAAAATCCATAATCAGCTTGGTCAAAACTGGTATACTCTGAACCCATTTTACCAATTTCTGTTGTTGCGGCGCTTGCCCCTGACCTAATTTTTATATCAGCGAAATTACCTGTATTTGTTGATGTATTTGTCAAATTAATCATAAATCGGTCGTCAGCAGTCGGCATAGCAGTCACAATTTCCAAAGGATTCACCGGCGTTGTGGTACCAATGCCTAAGCGATGATTTGTAGCATCATAGAAAAAGTTTGAGTTGTCCTGCGTAATTACTCCAGCTGGTCCGGCAAAAAGAACAGAACCTTGAGTTAAAGCCCCTGTAGATGGAATATAATTTTGTGCTGTTACCCAGCTTTGGAAAGCTAAAGTTTCCCTTGTTGATGATGAAGTGGTTAGATATAGCAGGCTTCCATCATATTCCATTGCTCCTGGCTCTGCGGTGGTTAAATTAGTTCCTACGGTAAACTTCAATGGAGCTGTGCTTACATCAAATGTGCCAGCTGGCAAGTGAAGCCATGCAGTAGGAGCAATATTGTTGATGCCGACTTTTCCATTTATTGTTAAATGCTGATTTGCAGGAGTGGCATTAAATATTCCATAAAGCAAAGCTCCTGCTTTGTCGCCTGCTGTATCAGTTCTATCTTGATTATCCACATAAAAAGAATTGGATCCTTCTTCATAATCTCCGGCAAAATATCCAATAGCAACATTGTTATTGCCGGTGACGTTGGAGTAAAGGGCAAACTCACCAATGGCGGTATTATTGTTGCCAGTGGTGTTGAGTTGCATGGCAGCCGCACCAATGGCGGTGTTTTCTTGGCCAGTGGTGTTGGAAGTTAGGACCAACATGCCAATGGCAGTGTTATCTAAACCGATAGTGTTGGAGTAGAGACTCGCCACACCGATAGCGGTATTAGTACTACCTTCAGTATTAGAGTATAGGGCTTGATAGCCAATAGCGGTGTTATAATCTGCATCAGCAGTCACAACACCACCTAATCCCGCTTGATAACCGAGGAAAGTATTATATTGCGCTCCTACTACTACATTCTTCCCTGCCTGATAACCTAACTTAGTATTATAATCTGTATTGTCAAAATCAATTAAGCCAGCAACCTGCAAAAGATTATTGGGCGTGGTCGTGCCGATACCGACGTTGCCCGCGCCTGATATTCTCATTTTTTCTTCAAGGCCGGCGCCATCATTGGTGCGGGTATAAAATCCCATATAACCTGCTGCACCGCTGCCAGTGTCCTGTATAGCGCCATTAATTGCAGCCATAGGACGCAATTCTCC
The DNA here is from genome assembly GCA_903923535.1 of Candidatus Staskawiczbacteria bacterium. Taxonomy (GTDB): domain Bacteria; phylum Patescibacteriota; class Minisyncoccia; order Minisyncoccales; family Staskawiczbacteraceae; genus XYD1-FULL-39-28. The sequence goes on from CAIXXY010000030.1 coordinate 14,358, forward strand.
CCCGCCGTTATAGAAAGTTAGCCGAGGACCGTATCCGGCAGTCCAAGTAGTTGATTGAGTGCTAAGTTGAAGCACATCAACCATAGCATCACCATCCTTGCGGACTTCAAGTGCGGTTGCTGGAATCGTTGTCCCGATGCCTAAACGATTATTTGTAGCATCATAGAAAAAGTTTGCGTTGTCCTGCATAATTACTCCTGCTGGTCCGGCAAAAAGAACAGAACCTTGAGTTAAAATCCCTATAGATGGAAGATAATTTTGTCCTGTTACCCAGCTTCGGAAAGCTAAAGTTTCCCTTGTTGGCGCTGAAGTGGTTAGATATAGCAGGCTTCCATCATATTCCATTGCTCCTGCTTCCGGAGAGGTTAAATTAGTTCCTGCGGTAAATTTCAAGGGAGCTGTGCTTACATCAAATGTGCCAGCTGGCAAGTGAAGTATTGCAGTCGGAGCAATATTGTTGATGCCGACTTTTCCGTTTATTGTTAATTGCTGATTTGCAGGATTGCCATCAAATATTCCGTAAAGCAAAGAATTAGTTTTATCAGCATTACTTGTATCATGATTATTTACATAAAAAGCATTTGAATCAGTACTTTCATAAAAACCAGCATAAGGACCTAAAGCAACATTGAGTGAACCTGTTGTATTGGAACCGAGAGCCTGAGTTCCATAAGCTACGTTATAGTTTCCTGTGGTGTTGTAGTAGAGAGCAGCAACTCCAGTCGCTGTGTTTTCGATTCCTTCAGTGTTGGAGTAAAGAGCATTCTGTCCAGTCGCTATATTTTGGGTTCCTGTGGTGTTAGAGGTAAGAGCTTCACGTCCAGTTGCTGTGTTGCTGTCTCCTGTAGTGTTGGAGTAGAGAGCACCCCAACCATTCGCTGTGTTGTCGTTTCCTGTGGTGTTGGTATTGAGAGCTTGATAACCATTGGCTGTGTTGTTATCTCCTGTGGTATTAGAGTAAAGAGTTTGATAACCATTGGCTGTGTTGTTATCTCCTGTGGTATTGAGCTGAAGAGAACTGGTGCCGACAGCAGTGTTATTATCAGCGATGTTAGCATTAAGAGAAAACTTGCCAATCGCAACGTTGCCAATACCTGTGGTGTTGGTAGCAAGAGATTCCTGACCAATGGCAATATTATCAGAGCCTGTTGTGTTAATATTAAGAGCAGCTTTACCAATGGCAATATTACTATAGCCTTCAGTGTTAGAATTAAGAGCACTCATGCCAACAGCAGTGTTATCATATCCCGTAGTATTAGCATAAAGAGAACTCTTGCCAACGGCAGTGTTGTTGGCTGCTGTGTTAGAATAAAGAGAGCTATCGCCAACAGCGGTGTTAGAAGAGGCTGTAGTGTTAGAATAAAGAGCGCTATCGCCAACAGCGGTGTTATCATCTCCTGTGGTGTTAGAATAAAGAGCCCAACGACCTATAGCAATATTGTAACCACCAGAAATATTAGACCCAAGAGAATTATAGCCAAGTGCAGCGTTAGAAATGCCTGTGGTGTTAGAATAAAGAGAGCTATCGCCAACAGCGGTGTTGTTGCTTCCTGTGGTGTTGGAGTAGAGAGCTTGATATCCATTCGCTGTGTTGCTGTTTCCTGTGGTGTTGGAGGTAAGAGCTGTAGTTCCAATCGCTGTGTTGTTGCTTCCTGTGGTGTTGGAGGTAAGAGCATATTTACCGATTGCGGTGTCATTAACTCCACCTGAATTATTCTTTCCCGCCTGATAACCCAGCATAGTATTATTGAAACTATTGTTAAAGTCAATTAAATCATAGACCTGAAAGAGGTTGTCAGGCGTAGTTGTGCCAATACCCACTCTGCCCGCGCTTGATATTCTCATTTTTTCTTCAAGGCCGGCGCCATCACTGGTACGGGTATAAAATCCCAGATAACCTGAAGCGCCACTGCCAGTTTCCTCTACAGCGCCGTTAATTGCAGCCATAGGTCGCAATTCTCCACCGCCAGCATAAAAAGTCAGCCGGGGGCCGTATCCGGCAGTCCAGGTAGTTGATTGAGTGCTAAGTTGAAGTACATCAACCATAGCATCACCATCCTTGCGGACTTCGAGTGCAGTTGCTGGAGTTGTTGTCCCAATGCCCACGTTGGTTCCATCATTATACAAAACGCTGTTAGCAACCCAGCCTGTCCCATCATTTCTTAATGTCTGCCCGCTTGTTCCAGAAGGAATATCTGTACCCCAGCTTAAAGTTCCAGAGCCGTTTGTTTTCAGAAATTGCCCGCTTGAGCCGTCAGCTGTCGGCAAAGTATAAGTTGTTCCTCCTGCAACTGCAGCAGAAATAAAACCAACATAACCAGAAGTTGAACCAGACAAGTATAAAGTTCCCTTCACATCCAAGGTTGATCCCGGCGTCGTCGGCGTGCCTATGCTTATCCTAGCTGTGTGTGCAAGACCATCTGAAGTAATACGCATCGCTTCAAAAAGTCCGTCATTAGCTCCTAGCGAAAATACCAACGCATCTTTGGCATCTGAACAAGTTCTGTCGGTTATGATGCTAGAGATTTGGGCTGTATCCATAGCTGTAGTGGCGCCGCCAGTACATCTTTTTGCATTAAACAAAATTGCCGTACCAGTGCCATCGGTGGCCTGATAGGCATTATACATACTGAGAGTATTCTGAACTCCAGCACTATTGACTGTAAGAGTAGCTGGCCCCATTGAAAGAGGTGCCGGGATTGAAGGAAAAATTCCGTTAATTAACCTAAATTGTTGCAGTGTATGATCCCATATCAGACTACCTATGTTAATAGTAGGAAGACCAGTCATATCAAGAAATCTAAACCCAGGATCGCCTACTGCTGGGTCATAAACAACATTTATACTACCGTTAAAAAATCCAAGATCGGAAAACGTTGCTGCGGGGTTAGCTGAAAATGTTATAAAGGGATATTGGTCTGACCCCCCCATATCTAAAACAGTAAAATTTGTAAAAACGCCATTAGCAATATCGCCGATTTTGGTATCTTTATCTAATTGCGAAGGCCCTGTTGCGTTTATGGCGTAACCTGAATATCCGGCGCCCGGCGTCCATGTACCTGCGCATTGAATAGGAGTTGCTTCACAGCTTGGCTGGGTTGTGCAAACAGGATCTGTACAAGAGCTAGTATCATTCCAAGTTCCTCCGCAAGTTATAGGTGTTGCTACACAAGTTGCTTCGTCTGTACAAGCAGGATCTGTGCAAGTTCCGGGTCCTCCTGGATTATCCCACACTGAACCGCAATTTCCATCCCATGCTGTTTCGCAGTTTGTTTGATCTGTGCATCCATATTGAGTACAATTTCCGCTGGGAGTCCATGTTGATGCGCATTTAACAGGAGTTGCCACACAGCTTGTTTGGTTTGTACAATTAGGACTCGTGTCGCAACTGCCTCCGCCAGGGGCTGTCACTAACAAGGAGGAAATGCCGTCATCTGCTGCCTGATTAACTAATGTTCTTGCATTTATTCTTAAAGTTTGAACGCCGGGAGTGGAATTAAATTTTCCATAGAGCAAAGAATTAGTTTTATCTAACGCTGAAGAAGTTGTATTATAATTATTTACATAGAAAGCATTATCGCCAGTTTCATAACCTCCAGCATAATTTCCAAAGACAACATTACCTGAACCAGATATGTTATTCAAGAGAGACGCTGAACCATATGCTGTGTTATTATTACCACTGGTGTTGCCAACGAGAGCTCTATATCCATTGGCTGTGTTATAATTACCCGTGGTGTTGGTGGAGAGAGCTTGATATCCAGTCGCTGTGTTATAGTTTCCTGTGGTGTTGGCAGTAAGATCTTGATATCCTAAGGCCGTATTAAAATTAGTATTATCAAAATTAATTAAGTCAGCCACCTGCAAAGTATTGTTAGGAGTAGCAGTGCCAATGCCCAATCTATGATTCGTATTATCCCAGAAAAAGTTTGAGTTGTCCTGCGTAATTACTCCAGCTGCCCCAGCAAAAAGAACAGAGCCTTGGGTTAAACTTCCTGAAGCTGTAAGGTAAGAGTTTGAATCGTATGTTATTGTTCCGCTAGTGTTTATCTTCAAAAGAGAATCTCCTCCGGGAGCTGCTGTCGGCAAAGTGATAGAGTAGGATGCTGAGGTGACACCTGAATTGATTGTAAGAGTATTAGCATTGGTTGAATTTTTAAATATAATTGATCCTGTATTTGTTGAAGCTGTGCCAAGAGTCAAAGAAGAGCTGGAAGTCAAAACCATAGAACCAAATTGGCCTGTGCTCGTGGTTGTGAAACTTCCTGATCCTGAAAAATTATTTACGCCGAAAGAATATGTTGCCGGCGGAGCCATACAATTTAAATCGCCCCCGGTGCAGGTAGTTGGATCGTTTGTTTCTCCTGGGTTCCAAGTATATGCAAAAACATATAGGCCAGCGCAAAATATGCCAGCAAATATCAAACTAACCAAAATTGAAGACAATCTATTATCTAAAGAAAAAAACTTTTTCCAGAATTTTTTCTTTGTCGGCAAATTATTTTGGTCTGTTATTTGGTCCAAAATTTTTTATTTACTAAATTATTTATAATTTTCTACTCTGGCTTGCCCTCTTAAGTTTCGCTATGAAATTTGCGAGGGCTTATTAACAAATAGACTGTCTGTTTTCCCGATTGTTGAATCAAAAATAATATCTGTGTCTGAATCCTTTATTTTACTCTTATTTTTCAAGCTGACAAGGGCTTTCTTCGTACGCAAAACAAAAACCTTTCCCTTGGTTTTAGCTTTGAATAAGCTTCTCTTTTTACCCATTTTTTCCCTTGCCTTATCCATCTTTAAAATTTAACTAATTTAAATCTTTTTAAAAAGGTTTTTTAAATTTCCGTTTAGTTATTTTAACACAAAAAAGTAAGTCAAGGAAATCAAAAGACTGTGGATAACTACTGTGGATAACTTTTAAAAATTAAAAACATAAAACATAAAACCAACGGTCTCCGACACCGCAAGGATTTGCGGTGTCGGAGACCGCAAAAAAACTATTCTAAAATAATATCGCCGAAATCTTTAAATTCTTTTTTATATGTTATCCATCCTTTCACTGCTTCTTTGCAACCCTGCTCTCCGCCCATTACCTTTAACATAAATTCTCTTTCTGTTATTGAAGGAAAATTTTTCTTATTAATATAGTCTTGATAACTTGACCATTTATAATTTTCTAAAAATTCTATAACTTTTTCGGGATTTTCAATGCCTTTTTCTTTCCAGCCCGGTTCTATCAAAGAAATGGGATTAGTATGAATATATACAAATACATTTTCCAATTGCTCATTGGTTTTAATAAGAATCGCTCGAAATTGATTAAAGAGATGACCTTTTCTATCATATTTTTTATTAAAATAATTAACATAACCGCCGCCAACTTTTTGCATAAACTGGCTGATACCGTTGTCTTTTAATTGCCGAACCAATAGATGAATATGATTCGGCATAAAACAAAAAGCCAAAATATCCACCAGCAAATCCCGCTTTTCCTCCGCTAGAGTCTTTGCGGTCTCCGACACCGCAAAGACTTGCGGTGTCGGAGACCGCAAAA
>CAIXXY010000031.1 GCA_903923535.1 Candidatus Staskawiczbacteria bacterium
AATTAAAGATAAATAAAAAATTAATTAATAAATAAAAATTAATTAGAAATAAAATATGGAGCAGCGTTTAAATTTTTATCAAATTTTTAGGGTTAATGCCGATGGAAGCATAGAACCCCTTCGCATTGTAAGAATGGGCGGAGTTCAACTTAGTCCCGGGGTTCGTTTTGGGAGAGGGGTTTCTTTTAGTGGCATAGATTTATCTAAGTATGTTGGTAGAGATTTATTTGTCGAAGAGCAAGGAGGTGTTTTAGTCATTAAAGGAATTTTTTAGTATGGAAACAGAAGATAAAAAAGATTTAATCGTAAAATTTCCCGAAGATGAAAAACAAATCTCTTCTGCATCACCAGTTGAACAATCGATAGGCACTACTCAAGCTACTCCAGATAACCCATTTGATAAGGGTGCCGAACTTTTACCTCGTGCGTTATCCGCCATAAAAGAAAATTTTAAAGAAGCTATATTTTTATTTATTGTATTAGGCTATATTTTCGTTGCCGCCTTCGGTCACATGGAAAAGATCGAAAACTACGTTGGGTATTTTTTTGTTTTTTTAGTAAGTATTTTCATTTATAAAATATGGGACAAAATTAAATCGAAAGATATTTTTTACATAATAATTATACTAATCTTGTTGTCTTATCAAATATTTACAAGGTTTAGTGTTTCTATATTAAATTGGTTGTGGAAATAATTTAAAATAGTTTTATGGCGGAAATAAGAAAAAAAATTTGGCCGGAGTTTTTTGAAAAAGTGCAAGCTGGCAAAAAGAGGTTTGAGGTTAGGGTTGCTGATTTTGATATAAATGAGGGAGATACTTTGATATTGGAAGAATGGAATCCTGATACTAAAGAATATACCGGCAGAAAAATTGAGAAGAAAGTTGATTTTATTTTAAAATTCAAGCTTGATGACTTCGGTCAGAAAAAAGATATAGAAGAAAAAGGTCTTTTTGTAATTCAAATTTAAAAATTTATGAACAAGCAATTTTTAAAGGATTCAGTTGGTTGGGGAATAGGCCTTTGGCTTATTGGATATGTATTGGGAATAATTTTATTTATGGCAGGAACTGCCAATTTAATTGGCTGGATTATTTCGCTTGTTGGAATTTTAATCACGTTTTGGGTTTTGTTTTTAAAGATAAAAGGCAATGATATGTTTTATTATTTTAAAATTGCCATTGCCTGGACAATAATTGCCATTGCGTTTGATTATATCTTTTTGGTTAAGCTTTTTAATCCTGCAGACGGTTATTATAAGCTGGATATATATTTTTATTATTTTATGACATTTGCGCTTCCTTTATTGGTTGGAATTTTTAAAACCGATAAGCGACGAATGTTTTTTGGCATTTTAGAAAAGCAGGCAAAAGAAAAGGCAGAGCATAAGCAGAAAATTTTGTCCTTCCTTGCTGCTCAGGATGAGGTTAACCCTCAGATTACGAACAATGATGTTGAAAAGTTGCTGGGAGTTTCCAATGCCACTGCTGAAAGATACTTAGACGAATTAGAGCAGGAAGGGGCTTTAAAGCAGGTGGGAAAGACCGGCAGGAATGTTTACTACAAAAAGGCCTAAACGCCTCAACGGCGTTGAGGCGTTTAAATCAGCCTGAAGAGATAGCAGTAAAATCGCCTTTTGGGCGATTTTTTGATATAGTTATTTATATATAAGATAAAAAAATGAAGCAAAGCGAAGCGCTGGACATACTAAAAATGGGATATAATGTTTTTTTGACGGGACCGGCCGGAAGCGGGAAAACTTTTGTTTTGAATGAATATATAAATTATTTGAAACAAAAAAGAATAGGAGTTGGCGTGACTGCTTCAACTGGAATTGCCTCAACGCACTTGGGCGGAATTACAATTCATTCATGGTCGGGATTGGGAATTAAGGAAAATATCTCTGAAAAAGATTTGAAAAAAATTCTTAAAAAAAGCTATCTTAAAAAAAGATTTAAAAATAGCGGAGTTCTTGTTATAGATGAAATTTCAATGATTAACGCATCGCAATTAGATTGCATAAATAAAATTTGCCAGGCGTTTAAAAGCAACAGCAGGTCTTTTGGCGGCCTTCAGCTGGTTTGTTCGGGAGATTTTTTTCAGCTTCCGCCGATACAAAAAAATGGCGATGAACAATTTGTTACTTCGTCAAAAATATGGAATGAAATGGATATTAAAATTTGTTATTTGGAAGAACAGCACAGGCAGGAACAAGGAGGATTATTATCTCTGCTTTGCAATATCAGAAACAGCAAAGTTAAAGAGGCAAAAGAAATATTAAATTCTTTTAATTTTGAAAAAATAAATTTTTCAATAATTCCAACCAAACTTTATACTCATAATGTTGATGTAGATGTAATTAATAGTTTTGAATTGGAAAAAATAAATGAAGAGGGTAAGGCATATGAAATGCAATATTCTGGAAATAAAAATATTGCAGAAGCTTTAAAAAAAGGATGTTTGGCGCCAGAAAAATTGGTTCTTAAAAAAGGAGCTAAGGTAATGTTTGTTAAAAATAATTTTGAATCAGGGTATGTTAACGGAACTTTGGGAGAAGTTGCATATTTTGATGAAGCCGACGGGTTGCCTGTTGTTGAGATTTATAACGGCAGAAAAATAAAAGCCGAATTTGCTACATGGGTTATAGAGGAAGAAGATGTTATTAAGGCGCAAATAAAACAAATTCCGCTTCGTCTGGCATGGGCGATTACGGTGCATAAAAGCCAAGGAATGAACCTTGATGCTGCGGAAATTGATCTTTCAAAATGTTTTGTGGAGGGCATGGGCTATGTTGCCCTTTCAAGGCTTCGCGCCATAGAAGGCTTGAAGATTAATGGAATAAACGAAATGGCTTTTGCGGTGAATCAAGGAATTGTAGAATTGGATAAAACTTTAAGGCAAATGTCAGATGATGCCGCAGAGGAACTGAAAAGCGTTGATTATTTAACAAAAGAAAAAATTCAGGAAAGATTTTTAGATAGTTTGCCGAGGACAGAAAAAAGGGAAGATTATCACAGAGAAAAACAATCAGCAGTTTCCACTTATGACACGACTGAATTGTTTGTTATCCAGAAAAAATCTATTAAAGAAATATCTGAAGCAAGGAATTTGAATCAAGAAACAATTATTGACCATCTGGAAAAAATAAAGGACAAAACTGATTTAGGATATTTAAAGCCGGAAAAAAAGCGTTTTGAAAAAATTAAAAAAGTATTTTTAAAAACAGGGGAATTGAAATTATCTCCGGTAAAAGAAATATTGGGAGAAGATTTTTCTTATTTAGAGATACGTTTGGCGCGGTTATTCATAGAAGAACCGAAAGTCAGTATTAAAAATTTTGAATGTGAAACTTGCGGAAGGAAAATAAACCATAAAGGGAATTGTCTGCCGTGCAACATAAAAGCAAAAAATAATTGAATGTTTCATTTTTTCCCCCAGATAAATACTTTGCTTCGACAAAATTTAACGGGGTAAACATTTGAAGCGTTCGGCCCGCCGAATCAGGCGGTTTTTAATTGAAAAAAGGCAGTATTTCTGATAATATGAGTAATAATTAGATTTCCAATGGATAGTGTAAATATAGAATATTTTAATCAGAGGAAAGAAAAAGCAAAAAATATTTATGCAGCGCAGAAGAGCATTTATAATCCTTATTTTAAATGTGAGATTGTCTTAAATTCAGATGGATTTCATCACCTGCAATTTTCTGACAGAAGAGAAAGAAATAAAAAGGAACAGCTTCTTAAATTTAGCCTTCTGCCGTTAGCTTTGAAGGTTGTTAGAAATTCGGGTACAATTCAGGAACATAGAAAAGGAGTTATATCCATTGGCCAAGCCGGAAAAGATGGATTTAAACAAACAAAAAATGTAGAATATTGGGCATTTGTCGCTATCGTTGGCGATTCTGAAATAAAAATAAGAGTAATTATAAGAAGAATAGGAGATGGTAATTTTGTTTTTTGGAGCGTTATGCCAGATTCAAGTATTAAAAAAGGTCAAAAATTATATGTAGACGGAATTGAAGATGAATAAACAAAAAAGCCGTCTGTTAGACAGCATCTTTGTCGTGCTTGCCTTCAGCTTAGGTAATCCTTAGCTGAACGGGGCTTTCGCCCACAAGCACATCTTAATAATAGCAAATTATAAACCCTTGTCAAGACCGGGTTAAAAATATAGAAATGCAAGAAAACATAAGAAATTTCAGTATTATTGCGCATATTGACCATGGGAAGTCCACATTGGCGGATCGGCTTTTGGAGTTGACCGGCACAATAGACCCAAAGAAAATGATGCCTCAGTTTTTGGATTCAATGGATTTGGAAAGAGAAAAGGGAATTACCATAAAATTGAAAGCAATCAGAATGGTCTATAAGCCTAAGAATTCAGAATTCGGAATTCAGAATTCAGAATACATTCTGAACTTGGTGGATACTCCCGGCCACGTTGATTTTTCTTATGAAGTTTCAAGGTCTTTGGCTGCTGTTGAGGGAACTATTTTGCTGGTTGACGCAACACAGGGAATTCAGGCGCAGACGCTGGCAAATTTGGAATTGGCAAAACAGCAGAATTTAAAAATAATTCCGGTTATAAACAAAATTGACTCGCCTATTGCCAAGGTTGAAGAATCAGTTGAAGAGCTGGCTAACCTTTTGAATATTTTGCCGGATGAGATTATAAAAATTTCAGCAAAAGATGGGACAAATGTTGAACAGGTTTTGGAAGCTATTATCAGAGATGTGCCACCACCTTCAACCTTATTGAACGATTCTATGGAATTGTTCAATGGAGGCGGAAAAGATTTCAGGGCGCTTATTTTCGATTCTGAATATGATTCTTTTAAAGGAGTTATTGCTTTTGTGAGAGTTGTTGACGGAGAAATTTCAAACGGAGAAAAAATTGAATTGATGGCAACTAAAACAGAAGCCGAAGTAAAAGAGCTTGGATATTTAAATCCCTTGTTTTCAGCCAAAGATAAAATTTTTGCAGGAGACATAGGATACATTGCAACAGGAATTAAAGAGCCGGGAAAAGTTACTGCCGGAGACACGATAATTAAATTCAAAAATCAAAATTCAAATGTCAAAATTGAGCCGCTGCCGGGTTATCAAAAACCCGTGCCAATGGTTTTTGCCAGTTTGTATCCAGAAAATCCTGATGACTTTGGCGTACTGAAAGTTGCTTTGGGAAAATTGAAATTAAATGACCCGGCTTTGGTTTTTGAGCAGGAAATGAAAGAGGCCTTGGGCAGGGGATTTAATTGCGGATTTTTGGGAACTTTGCATATTGAAATTATTTCAGAACGGCTTGAAAGGGAGTACGGGTTAAGTTTAGTTATTTCTACGCCGTCAGTTGTTTATAAAATTATTGATAATAAAGATAAAGAAATTTTGATACATTCGGCTTCCGACTGGCCAGACCAGTCAAAAATAAAAAGCATGCAGGAGCCGTGGGTTTCTTTGGAAGTTATTGCGCCATCAAACCAGATGGGAAAATTAATGGAAATTTTAAAAAGCTTGAAGGGAAATTATGTTGAAACTAATTATTTAAGCCCAGAAAGGGCAGTCATAGTTTTTGAAACTCCTTTGCGGGGAATTATTGCAAATCTTTATGACAAGATAAAAACAGCCAGCCAGGGATATGCATCAATGAATTATAAAATGCTGGGATACAGGCCGGCAAAATTGGTAAAGATGGAAATTTTGATTGCAGGCCGCAGAGAAGAAGCGTTTTCAAAAATTGTGGCAGAGGACGAAGCTTATTTTGAAGGAAAAAAAGTTGTTGAAAAATTAAAAGATGTTTTGCCAAAGCAAATGTTTTCTGTTGCTTTGCAGGCGGCTATTGGCGGAAAAATAATTGCCAGAGAAACAATTAATGCATATATGAAAGATGTTGCAGGATATTTGTATGGAGGAGATATAACAAGAAAAAATAAGCTTCGCAAAAAGCAGAAAAAAGGCAAAAAGCTGATGAAAGAAAAGGGAAGTGTGAATGTTCCGACAAAAGTGTTTCTCGAAGTCTTTAGAGCGTAGATCCTGAGGACATTCGGCTGAGCTCAGTCGAAGCCCCTGCCGAAGGATAGAAGTTTTTAGAGCTTGATGATTTATTTTTTCAATTATTATATAATTAAGCCATGAAAATAAAAATATTTTTAGTTATATTATTAATATCTGTTTTTTGTTTTGCAGGCAATGCTTCTGCCATGACTAAACAGGAGCGTCAGGCATTAATTTTCCAGATTCAACAACAGATAATTCAGTTGGAGACGCAAATAGCTCAAATGCTGGCCCAACAGCCGAATCTTGCTTGGTGCCACACATTTAAGAGTGATTTAGGATATTTAAATTCTGGTTCAGCCGAAGTTTTCAATTTACATATAGCTCTGCAAAAACAGGGAATATCTTATTATCCAGATAATATTAATGCTTATTCAGCAGGAACATCTCAAGCAGTGGTTCAATTTCAGTTAAAGTATGGAATTCGCCAAACAGGATATGTTGGTTCGCTTACAAGAGCAAAATTAAATTCGTTGTATGGATGCGGCGCGCCTATAATTGCATGCACCATTCCAAATTGGCAATGTAGCGGTTGGGGACTTTGCTTATCTGGACAACAGAGCAGAACATGCACAGATTCAAACAACTGCGGAGTAAATACCAAAAAGCCTGTTGAACTGCAAAGTTGCACGCAAAAACCTGGCGTGAGAATACAGGCAAATAATTCTGACGGCCCGGTAAATATTTTTTTGACATTGAGCAACGGGGCAGATATTAATGACACAGGAATTACTTTATCAGAAGGCATAAGTTTGCAATGGAACAGCGTGGATGTTTCTTCCTGCAGGGCATCTGATTCAATAACTCCGACAATATTTTCTGGATATCAGCCTTCTTACGGCTCTCAGGCAGTATTTTTATCAGGAAATATAAAAGGCGTGCCTAGTTCCAGCAGTAAAGTTTCAGATACTTTCAAGATTACCTGCATTTCAACTGCAACGGGAAACAGCGTGAGCGACAGCGTGACAGTAAATCTTTTTTATAACGTCAGCGGAACTTGCAGCCCCAACTGGCAGTGCTCTTCATGGACAAATTGCAGCAGCAGCAAGCAGACCAGAATCTGCACAGATTATAATGGATGCGCATCATTAGTTGGAAAGCCAATTGAATCGCAATCGTGCGTTATGCCGCCGATTGCTAATATAAAAGCAAATAATTCTGAAGGGCCAATAACGGTTCATAATGGAAGTTCTGTCACTTTGTCATGGACTTCTTCAAACGGGGCTTCATGTGAGGCATCGGGTAATTGGTCTGGACAAAAAGGCGGCAGCGGGTCGCAATCAATTGCTGTGACAGCATCTCCTGAAACATTTATTATTACATGCAGAAATGCCGGTGGTGTAGCCGAAGACAGCGTGACGGTTTATACAACTGGCGGCTAAATCACTATTAAAATTTTATAGCTTGACCCTTCACCCTCCCTGCTGTAATTTTATTTTTGCCATAAAAAATAAATTGTTCTAAATTTTATCGTGAAAAATATTTTCACGAGGGTGAAGGGTTGATGAAGCCATATTTTTGTGTTAGAATGATTTTATTATCGAATTAATTCGATAACTCGCGCGCCTTGGAGGAGTAGTACCTCGGCAGTCTCATAAGCTGCAGGCCCCCGTGCAATTCGGGGAGGCGCAACAAATTTTGAGAGCAAAATTTGAGTTGATAGTTGTTAGTTTTTAGTTGTTAGAAACGACTTTCAATTCAACTTTCAATTCAAAGGGAAATTTAGTTATTAGTTCGTAGTTTTTAATTGTTAGAAAATGTATAATTTCGAAAAATTAAAAGCCTGGCAGGAAGCAATGAAATTATCAGAGATGGCATATGGGTTGAGCAAAAAACTTCCGGCAGAAGAAAAATTCGCATTGTCTGATCAGTTACGGCGTGCATCGACATCAATATGTTTGAATATTGCCGAAGGGAGTGGAAGTAAAAGCAAAAAGGTTTTTGCTTCATTTTTAGAGATAGCTATTAAATCGTTATATGAAACAATTACCATATTTAAACTGATTGAAAATATATTCGGAATAGATTGTAAAAAAGAATTAGAGCAGTGTGATTTGGTAAATAAATTGTCGCATGGTCTTATAAATGCAATAAAGCCAGAAAACTAATAACTGTCAACTAAAAACTAACAACAAACAACTATTTTAACGAAGTTAAAATTGGCCGGGGTAGCTCAGTTGGTAAGAGCGCCACATATATTTACCCCGCACCACATGCCGGCGTAGCTCAGTGGCAGAGCGGAGTCTTCATAAGGCTATGGTCGCAGGTTCGATCCCTGCCGTCGGCACAAAAATTGCAAAGCAATTTTTAGTTGATAGTTGACAGTTGGCAGTTGTTAGAAATAAACTAAAAACTAACAACAAAAAACTAACAACTATTTTTTAGCAAAAAAATTTGCGGGCATAGTCCAGCCTGGTTTAAGACGCCTCCCTGTCACGGAGGAGATCGGGGGTTCAAATCCCCCTGCCCGCGCTATAGTGAACAGACAGCTAAAAACTGTCTGTTTTTGTATCTATTTTGGCACTTCTGAAAAATAGGCTATTTTCGGAGGGGTGAGAGGACTTCAGAAATAAAGTCGTTTTTTAGGCGATTTTTTGATAGGATATAAGTATGAAAACGAATCAGTGGAACAATATATTTAAAAAAAAGGGAAAGGTTTTTTTTGAACCTCAAGAAGATATACCCCAAATAATAAAGCTGTTTAAGGAAAAGGGTATCAAGAAGGTTCTCGATTTGGGCTGCGGCTCGGGAAGACATACAGTTTATTTGGCAAAGAGCGGCTTTGATACTTATGGGTTTGATATTGCTCCTGTCGGCTTAAAAATTACAAAAGATTGGTTGAAACAAGAAAAGCTTCGGGCAAATCTTAAACTCGGCTCCTTTTTTAAAAAATTGCCATACAAAAACAATTTTTTTGGCGCTATTGTCGCCGTTCAAGCAATCAATCACGGAAGAATTAAAAATATACGAAAATTAATTAAGGAAATGGAGCGGATATTAAAACCAAACGGATTGATTTTTATAACGTTCACGCAGCAAAGCAAAATAAAAGATTGGCGTGTCAATTCTATACAAAAAGAAAGATTCTACGGAGACGATGGCGTCTCGACATTTGAACAAAGTGATAAGGTACTTGGTCCACGAACCTATGTACCCATTGATGGTACTGAGAAGGGTTTAATCCATTATGCTTTCGATAAAAATGCAATAAAGAAAGGATTTAAAGATTTTGAAATTCATAGGCTTAGCCTTGATTCTAAAAAGCGTCATTATATTCTTTTGGCAGAATCAAAAAAGATAAAATAATCCGGTAGGGTAAATCTAAATAAAGCTCAAATTATCCATTTCTACCTTCATTAAACTCCAGTCAATCGTTCTGAACGCATCCAGTAGGGGGCGCATTTTAAACACCTCAACGCGTTGAGGTGTTTAAGTTTTAAGAAACCACCTTTTTCCAGACACCTTTTAATCGAGGCGCCTGCCTTGCCGGTAGGCAGGGTTTTTTGATTGTGATATAATGATTTAATTAAGATAGAGAAAAACATATTTTAGTTATAAATATGATAATATGGTTACAATAGAATTTCTCAGACAATTTCGTTTTGGTGGTTATGCTATTTTTGATTTTGTATTAGCATTTGTAGGAATATATTTAATCTCTTCTTCATTATCAAAAATATTTTTGAAATTTAGGATTTATATACCAAAACAAAATTGGTTATTTTTAACTTTACCAATTAGTATCCTTACTCATTTACTCGTTGGCAAAATAACTCCTATGACCAGAAACTTTTTGGATATACACGGTCATTATATTTTAAAAATAGTTATTTTAATCTTATTATTTTTTGGATTAAAAAGTATAAAAATAATTAAAAAATAAATATATGACCAGGCCACCTTTTAATTGAGGCGGTTTTTTTGCATTTTTGTTTTAAAGGTATAGAATAAAGAAAATAATAATTTAGATTTATTTATGCAAGAAGTACCATTATATAACGGGGGAAAGCCGGTAGCGATAGAGCCGGAGAGAAAATGCGATGCTTTTTTCGCCAAAATGGAAAAGTCTGGATTGGCTTTAAGTTATAATGATGTGCGGCTAAGAACAGGTTATTCAGAGGTTTTGCCGAGCGATGTTAATGTGCATACAAAATTTTCAAGAAATATCAATTTGAATATTCCTATTGTCAGCGCGCCGATGGACACAGTCACAGAAGCGGAAATGGCTATTGCTTTGGCAAAAATCGGCGGGCTGGGAATTATCCATAAAGGGCTGTCTCCTGAAAAACAGTTTTTTGCAGTTGATAAAGTAAAGCGTGATTTAAGCGCTTTTATCATTGATCCTATATGCGTGCGGGCCGACCAAAAAGTTGCAGAAGTGCTGGAAATGGCGGAGAAAAAAGGTTATAAATTTTTAAGCTTTCCTGTTTTGGACGAATTTGGGAAATTAATAGGAATTGTCACCAGCGGCCGTTTTGAATTTTGTCCGGATAATTCCATGAAAATTTCTGAAATAATGTTTGAAGAAATTGTCAGCGCGCCATATGGCACTACCGTGACCCAGGCTTATGAAATAATGATGCAAAAGCGTATAAAGATACTTCCTATACTCAATGAACAAAAAGAGTTTAAAGGAATTTATACTTTGTCTGATGCCAGGCGTATTGTAAAAGGCCATTCGCCTGATTATGCTCTTTCAGATGACGGCACTTTGCGGGTTGGAGCGGCGATTGGGGTGGGTGATGATGCGCGGCAAAGAATGGAACTGCTGGCAAAAGCAAAAGTTGATGTAGTAGTGGTTGATACCGCCCATGGAGATTCTAAAGCTGTTATTGACACTGTAAAATATTGCAAAAATAATTATCCTCAGATTGATGTTGTTGCAGGAAATATTTCTGAAGCAGAATCAGCAAAACATTTAGTAGAGGCTGGGGTAGACGGCATAAAAGTGGGACAAGGTCCGGGGTCTATATGTACAACCAGAATTATAGCAGGCATAGGATGCCCGCAGGTTACTGCAGTTTATAACTGCGCGAAAGCACTAAGGGGTTCTGGCGTGCCTGTTTGCGCTGACGGAGGAATAGAATATTCCGGAGACATTACGATTGCTTTGTCAGCTGGCGCAGACAATATAATGCTTGGCAAACTTTTATCGGGAACAACAGAATCTCCGGGAGAAATAATTTATCGGCACGATAAAAAACAGGTGAAAGTTTACAGGGGAATGGGTTCATTGGGAGCTATGATAGATAATAGGGCATCCAGAGAACGCTATGGCCAAGCTGACAGCACAGTGAATAAATTAGTGCCGGAAGGCATTGAAAGCGAAGTTAATTATAAAGGAGATGTATCATTTATACTTTTCCAGCTTGCAGGAGGATTAAGAAGCGGAATGGGATATTGCGGCGCCAAAAATATCAGAGATTTGCAGCAGAAAGCTGATTTTTACAGAATCACATCAGCCGGCGCGAAAGAATCTCATCCACACGGATTAGACAACATCAAAAAAGCGCCTAATTACGGAGGTTGATAACGGAAGATTTTTCCAGCCGTCTCTTGATTGAGGCGGTTTTTGTTTAATCTTGACAGCTTATTATATAGGATGATATTTTTAATATAAGCTTTAAATGTAGAGTGAATAAGTCCTTGTGCTTGACATTAGTAAATTGTGCTATAATAAAAAAAAGTATATTTGTTGAGTGATAATTCAAAGAGGCTCTTGAAGCTCGAATAATTTTGTTTGAGCTTTTTTAATATTTTATAAAATCTCAAAAAAATTTGTTTTAATATATATAT
>CAIXXY010000032.1 GCA_903923535.1 Candidatus Staskawiczbacteria bacterium
TATATTACCAAAAAACCACCTTAATTAAAAGGTGGCTTTTTGGCAGGGCTTTTTTTGAAAGGAGATGCAAATTAAAATCCGGCTAAACATAGCCGGATTTTAATTTGCAGATGAAATTAATGTTAAATCTGCTGTAATACTCAGAATCATATTTTTATGATGCTTTTTCTTCTGAAGGTGTCGTTTCAGGGGTCGGCTCTATAGGAGCTGACGTGGCTGTTTCTTGAGTACTTGGCGCTTCGCCTTGAACTTCAACTAATGTTTCGTTATCTGTTGGGCAAGCTCCTGGCATTTCGTTTGTGTATTCACACTTTGGACATTTGTACATTTTTTATAGGCCCCTTTGCGATTTTTTTTAACCACAAAGAAACTAATTGTATTAATAATTATGCGACCTTTTATCTTTTTTATTTTAACATATTTTTTTTAAAAATGCAACCCCTGATCATTAATTTTAAAAATTATTTTACCACAAAACAAAAACCGAGGATTATATCCTCGGTTTTTTTGCTCCCCCTATGCAACGCCCTTAGAACCGTAAACTGGGAGCTAATGATGGTAGAGATAAGCAAATTAAGCTTTGTAAAATAAAAATCTTAATATCTCAGATTCTATGTAATAGTATCTCTTCTCTCTCGGACAAATCCTATACGCTTATTTTGTTGCGTCATTCTTATAAAATGCGCAAGGGCTTTTTTATACATACCCATACCGTGCCGTTTTTGGCTTTCAATATATGCAACTCTAACGCGCTGATATGAAAATGGCATTTTTTGAAAATGTTTCCAAACGTCTTTATTCGCTCGTAATGCTTTTAGTATATTCGCAGAAATTATAAAATCTTGCGGTTTGTCTATTTTTGGATTAAATACGTGTGAAATGGATTCGAGTCCCCATTTTGTCATCCTCTTTTCCTTTATAAGTTCGTATACTCTCTCTTTGTTCATTTGTGAAAGTTCGCTTTTTGGTTTACGCACCGAAAAGCGTTGGGCAAAAGTTTCAGCATCAATTTTTTTAATAATACTATCAATCCATCCATAACAAAGAGCCTCTAATACTGCGTCATCATAAGAAATGCGAGGCTTTTTAGTCTCTTTGCGATAATATATGAGCCAAACCTCTTTCTGATTTTTATGATTTTTTGCCAACCACTTTCGCCAATCCTTTCTATTAGTTATATAAAGAGTATTTCTAATTTTCATATTTTTATAATAACAAAAAACCACTTTTGTTAAAAGTGATTTTTGAAAACTCGCTAAGTGGGACGACTTTCGAACTTTGAGGTGGACAGGGGAGGTTAAAGACCTTGGAAAAATGATAAGGATGTTGGAACCAGGATGAGAGGGTGTGAGGCTATGTAGGCATTAAAATATTATTTTACAATACTATAATTTAATTTTATAGGTAATAAATTTGGTAAACACGAAGAATCTACAGGAGACATACTTACTTCAATTGTATTATCAGAAACCCATCTTATTTCTTTTATATCTTGCCATGTTATATCGCTTTTATTTGAAGTTTCTAATCCGTCAATTAAAAAATTATTTAGATTAATCACTATGGGTTTAGCCCAATAGGTACACGAACCTCCATAAATAGCAGTTTTGAAAGCAACATATTTTTGGTCAGGAGATAATGTGAAAAGAGTTGGCTCAGCATAAGTATAAGTATTTGCTATCCTGATTGTTTTAACTAATTTTCCATCTTTATAAACCCCAAGAAGACGATTAGGGTGATACGGAGGATTTTCTTGTTTGAAATTCCACTGCTCTATAGATTTAAAAGTATAACCATTTTCAGTAGTTTGGTCAGCCACATAATCTCCAAAAATGACTGGTATAGATACTTTATTAATTTCGGTTCCATTTTTTTGGTCAATCTCAAAAACTTCCATACTTCCCTGTGGTGAAGAAGGGGGAAGGTAAGTGACATAATCCATAATTATAATTGGTGCTCCTAATCCCATTCCTCCATATTTTGGTCCCGCCATTGTTAAAATATCCGATAAAATATTTTCATTATTGTCCTTTATACGTATGTTTATTGTAGTGCCAGAATTGGCATGATAATCACCAAATACATCAACTGGGCTTGTGATAGTTTGGTTAGCGATTGGTTTAGTAACGGTAATTGCTTGTTGAGTCGGCTCTTTTGGCTGTGTTGTAAGATATTGGTAGAGTATAAATCCACCGACTGCAACAACTGCCACAATTACGATGATTATGACTAATAACAAGGTTGCTTTTTGTTTATTCATGTTTTTATTAGTTTAATAATATTAATTTATTATACCACTAACTAAAAACCACCTCAATTGAAAGGTGGCTTAGTTAACTACTTGACGCAGCTCCGCAGGTAGGATTCGAACCTACAACCCTCTCCTTAACAGGGAGACGCTCTACCATTGAGCTACTGCGGAATGTTTATTTACATATTACTAAATTTTAAAAATATTTTCAAGTGCTGATGATTTTATTTCTTTATGGTTTACCCCCACACCAAAAATTTTAATTGTAAATTTTATGGTGTGGGGGTAGAATAAACCAATATTATTTATTATAAAAATATGGACAACAAAAAAATAGTTACAAAAACTTGGCATGAAAAGCACAGGGAAAACTTATCAATAGGCCATAGAATTGCTGACAGTTTGGCTAAAGGAATGGGTTCTTGGGCATTTATAATTATCCAGACAATTCTTGTGACTGTCTGGGTGGCATTTAATATCATAGCTTATGTTTATCGCTGGGATCCTTATCCTTTTATTTTATTGAATCTTTTATTTTCCACGCAGGCGGCCTATTCAGCCCCAATAATTATGATGTCTCAAAACAGGCAGAATGAAAGGGATAGGTTTCAGGCAGAGGAAGATTATAAAACAAATGTTGAGGCAAAAAAGGAAATTGATGAATTGCAAAAAGCAATTCATCGCATAGAAAATGACAAACTGGCTGAAATTATAAATAAACTCAATGAGATTCAACAAAATAAATAGAGAACAGGCAAGAATTTTTGTGGAAAACAAAATAAGTTTTTTTAATAAATTATATAATTTTGAGATAAACCGCATTGCCATAAAAAATACTTCTACAAGATGGGGGAGTTGTTCTTCAAAGAAAAATCTTAATTTTAATTACAAGATTATGTATTTAAAGCAGA
>CAIXXY010000033.1 GCA_903923535.1 Candidatus Staskawiczbacteria bacterium
AAAGTTTTATGCGTCTCTGGAAACCGAGGAAAATTTCTTTTTATGGGGGTTCATCAGCCTTGCAATAGGTGTCTCCATGGTCCTAGCTTATAATGTCTGGGCAGGGGATTGGCAGGTCAGCATCACAGTTTTGGGCTGGGCAGCCTTATTAAAGGGACTATTTCTATTATTTTTCCCGGAAGCCACAAAAGCTTGCATCAAAAAAATCAATTACCAGAAATGGATGCCTATTTGGTTAGTAGTTTTGCTTATCGTCGGCCTCGCAATAACTTATCTAGGATTCACAGCATAAACAAAACAAAAAATCGCCCTTATGGGCGATTTTTTGTTTTAGTAGTAATCTCTGACTTTTTTTAGCTCTTTGTGCTTGCGCAATTTTTCCAATGCCTTTGCCTGAATCTGACGGATTCTCTCTCTGGTTACGCCAAATTCCTCACCTGTTTCTTCTAAAGTATGCATTATGCCGTCATCTAAGCCAAACCTCATGCCTAAAATTTTCAATTCTCTGGGCGTCAGTTCGCTGGAAATTTCTTTCAAACGCTCTTTCAAAAGTTTTCTGGAAGCCTCTATGTTGGGTGCTATTGTTTTTTCATCTTTTATGAATTCTGCCAAGACAGAGTCCTGTTTATCTTTATCTTCACCGACCGGAGTTTCCAAAGACACTGCCTTTTGCGCAATTTTCCTTATGTGATGTACCCTGTCAACATCCAATCCCATTTCAGCTGCAATTTCTTCAGCCAATGGTTCTCTGCCAAGTTCCTGTAAAAGATTTTTTCTTACTTTTGTATATTTTGAAATCGTTTCTATCATGTGCACTGGAATCCTGATAGTTCTTGCCTGGTCGGCTAAAGCTCTTGTAATTGATTGTCTTATCCACCAGGTGGC
Organism: Candidatus Staskawiczbacteria bacterium; assembly: GCA_903923535.1. GTDB lineage: Bacteria > Patescibacteriota > Minisyncoccia > Minisyncoccales > Staskawiczbacteraceae > XYD1-FULL-39-28. The sequence continues at coordinate 886 of CAIXXY010000033.1, forward strand.
ATAGGTTGAAAACTTGTATCCTTTTCTCCAGTCAAATTTCTTGACTGCTTTGAATAATCCAAGATTTCCTTCCTGTATCAAATCAAGCATAGTCAGGTTGGGAGACCTGCCGACATATTTTTTGGCAATAGAAACAACCAATCTCAAGTTTGCCAGAGCCAATTTGTTCTTTGCTTCCTCGTCGCCAACCTCTATCCTTTTTGCCAGTTCTTTTTCTTCTTTTGCCGACAAAAAAGCAGACTTGCCAATTTCTCTTAAATACATTTGTATGGGATCAATTTTGCCGACAAGCGCTTTCTTGCCTTTCTTCTCTTTTTGTTTTTTTGTTTCTAGAAATTCGGGCATTTCTTTTATCTGGATCCCGCGCTCTTTGCAATTATCATAAATTTCTTCCAAAACTTCTATATTTTTCTCTATTTTAGGAAATGTATACAAAATTTCCGAAGTCGTGACAAAACCCCTTTCTTCTCCTTTCTTTAAAAGCGTATCAAGTTGAGCTTGGTCTATAACAGATTTTCTGCTGACTCTTTCCGTTCTGTGAGACACTTTTTTCTTTGGTTGCTTTTTTGTTTTTCTTGCCCTCCTAAGTTTTCTCTTAGAAAATTTTGGCGGGTGAACCTTCTTTGTTTTCTTTTTTGCCATTTATCGGGTTAAATAAAATCCTTCGGATTTTAATTTTGCTGAAAGCAAAATTATTTAACCCGATGAATTTATTTTTTTAAATATTTTTAAATTAAATTTTTTTACTCGGTCAAATAATTTTTCTTTAGGAAAAATTACCGCTTTGCGGTATTTGACTGGGTAAATGAAGTTCTTTGGCTTTTTTATCAAATTCCCTGATCAGTTCCTCCTTCTTTTGTTCATCACCTTCAATCTTAAGTGCCCGAGAAAGCTCATTTAACTTATTTCTCAATTCTATATCTTTTAGCTGGGAAAGACAAAGTTGTATCTCGTCCAACCCGTCTCCTTCGTAATCTTCATCAGCAGAAGCTTCAGCAAAGGCGGATACTTCGGCTTTTAAAGCCAAAGTATCTAATAAGTCCCTATATTCGTCTTTTGGAATATCTGCAAAAATTGCTTCAGAATCATTACCTTTCTGCATAGCGATTTTTTTTATATTTTCTATCAAATTTCTTGTTTTATCACAAAAAAGAGGATAATGGTGATCTTCAATCAAATCTAAATTTTCAGGATTTTTCAAGGCTAATGAAATAATTTTATCTTCTAAAAGTTTTTTCCGTCCAACAACTGTAAAACCTTTTTTATCTATTTCTGGCGCTTTCGCTTCCTGTGTTAGAAAAGTAATATTCTCTATCCGCGTGTTTTTCAATTCTTCTAAAACTGATTCCTGGCTTACATCCAATTTTTCTGCCAGCTTCTGGACCCAATGCGATTGTTCAATTTTATTCTGCAGCCTTTTTATTGCCGGCAATATGACGGCCCCTATTTCTTTTTTTCCTTGCGGATTATTTTTATCAAATTTTGCCCCTAAGCCTAGTGAGGCCGGGGCCCCGGTCGCCGAAAGCGACTTAGGGACAAAAGCAGAATCAAAATAATAATCCATTATTGACCTTGCTTTTATAATGGACTCAGACCAGTTTTCAGGATTTTCCAAAATAATTTCAGCTGGATCTTTTGCCCCTGAATAAGTATCTATAACTTTTATATTAAAACCCGCCGACTGCGCTAGATTAATTCCTTTTTTAGTCGCAGTATCCCCGGCCAAATCCATATCAAAGGCTAAAAGCAGACTATCAGAATATCTTTTTAAAATATTTAAATGCCTCGGGGTGAGGGCTGTCCCAGAAACAGCGATTGTATTTTCAAATCCTGCCTGATGGCACATTATCGCATCTGTATATCCCTCTGTTAAAACGCACTGATTATTTTTTCTGACAGCAAGTTTTGCATAGTTTAATCCATAAAGAACATTGCTTTTATCATAAAGCAAAGTTTGCGGGGTATTTATATATTTTGCTGTTTCCTTTTTGTCAGCATCCTTAAAAACCCGGGCTCCAAAACCGATTACCTGGGAATTTAAATCAAAAATCGGGAAAATAATCCTGCCACGGAACCTGTCATAAGGATTATTCCCTTTTTCTGATTGTACAGTCAGCCCGGCTTTTACAATTTCTTCTCTTTTATAGCCCCTACCCACCAAAAAATCAGATAAACTCTGCCAGGTGTCAGGCGAATATCCTAATCTCCATTTTTTAATCGTTTCTTCTTTAATTCCTCTCTTTAATAAATATTCTTTGGCATCTTTGCCATATGCGCTGTTTCCCAGCTGCTTTTCAAAAAAAGAGCAGGCCAAATGGCAAATTTCATACAACCTTTGTCTTTCTGTCCTTAATTTTGGATTTTCTCTTTTTAATTCAACGCCAGCCTTGGTGGCCATAATCTTCAAAGCATCGCCGAATTCTACGCCCTCGATTTTCATTATAAAATCAAAAACCGAACTGCCTTCCCCGCAACCGAAACAATGCCACATCTGCCTCGCCGGACTTACAAAAAAAGACGGCCCTTTTTCGGAATGAAAAGGACATACGCCCCTATAGTTTATCCCGGTTTTAGAAAGCTTAACATAACTGCCGATAATGTCGACAATATTAAGCTTGTTTTTTATCTCCTCAATTTGTGAATCTGGCATAATTTCTTTACCCGGTTAAATAATTTTGCCGTTCGGCAAAATTACCGCTCTGCGGTATTTAACTGGGTGAAATTTGAGAATCCATTAGTCGACTTTATCTTACCACCGAACGGCTAAAAAACAATCATACCGGCGTTTTTGCGTCTGAGCTTAACAAATGAAAATGCAGGTGGTCCACAAGCTGGCCTCCTTCCCTGCCGACATTTATGACTATTTTATAGCCTTCAAGATTTCTTTCCTTTGCCAATTTCTGCGCCGTTAAAAGCATTTCTCCGGCAAGCTCCTTATCAATTTCTTCAAGATGCTTTATTGATTCAATATGCTTTTTAGGGACTATCAGAATATGAATATTTGCCTTGGGATTAATATCATTAAAAGCAACTATTTTTTCATTGTCATAAACTTTAGTAGCGGGAATTTCGCCCTTTATTATTTTGCAAAAAATGCAGTCCATGTTTTTAATTCATTAATTTAAACTATATCACAAGCTAAACAAATAAAAAACCCTTGATGCTGATTAAGGCTCGGTTTGAGGAAGTATCTTTCTGTAATAATCTGTATTTAAAACTTTC
>CAIXXY010000034.1 GCA_903923535.1 Candidatus Staskawiczbacteria bacterium
CAACCAAGCCGAAAAATACGCTCAACAAGAAAATCCCGAAAGGATTCGGGATTTTCTCAAAAAGATTGGTTCGAACTTCCGCATTGCCGACCGCACTTTGGTTTTGGATTTCAAAAATGCCTTTAAGATTGCGGAAAAATACCATGCCGAGGCGCTTTGCGCCGAGGCTGTTTCTTACGATTTCACAAAAAGTGAAAATTGGCGGAGGGGGTGAGATTCGAACTCACGATACCCTTTCGGGTAACGGTTTTCGAAACCGTCCCGTTAAACCACTCCGGCACCCCTCCATAAAACTATTTTAGCACATTTTACCAAAAATGCGGCTTTCTGCCGCATTTTGAAAACATTTTTAAAAATTTTTATTTTTCTTCATTCTTTACCAGAATCTTATGCCAATCATTGAAATCATAAATATCATGGGCGATAACACCACAGACGAATCCTACGAAAAATCTAGGAAGATAGAAATAGTCAATAAACCAGACAATTAATAACAGTAAAGCTCCTAAAATCCAATGATGCAAATGAAGTTTCCATTTACCGCAATCTATATAAATGCAATCCACTTTGCCATTTTCAAGGAAATATTTAGAAAATACTTTAGAGCCAATATATCCCAATGCCAATCCTAATGCCAAAAGAAAGGAATAATAGAATGAAGCTACCAAGACGAATGCTGGCAAATACTTCCTGACTTTTGAGTTTTGATTATCGCTTTTTGCCAGTTCTAAATCTATTAATTTATCGTTTAAATCGTTCAATTTTTCGTTATTTTCCATAAAATTTTTGCCTTATTTCTGCTGAAAGTTAGCTTAATTTTATTTTCCACAACTTATTACTATTTTATCATCAACAAACGCCCTTGTCCATAGTCAGGCATCATTTTTATCCCCAGCCCCCACACCAATTTTTTTGATCAATTTAGATATACAATTAATGACAGGCGAAGCCGCTTCGCTCTTTATCTTTATAACTGTCCAAGTCATCGAAGAAATTGGTGTGGGGGCCAGCTCTTTTTTCCAAAAAATCCCGAAAAATACAAAAAAAGAGGCCTGATGGAAAGCAAGTTTTTCAACTCACTTCCACCAGGCCATGACTAATCGCCCGAAAGCGATCAGCCCATACCTCCGCCGTTATAGTATGGAGGCAGATACGGAGTATCTTCCCCAAACGTGGGGAAGACGAACCAGACATCGTAGACGCCCGATTCGAAACTGACTTGCGTAAAAATCCCCCTCTGATCGATCGGATATACTGTCGGCATCGGATTGCCGACTTCCCTCACAATCACGCTTGTCGCGATCTCCCCGTTCGGCGCGACCGCATAGAGACTGACGGTCTTCGGAGAGGAAAAACTGGCTTGGTAAAGCGGGTTTTCTATGGGAGTATTGGGGCCGCCACCAGCCTTTCCCATCAAGCCGAAGCTTATCTCCATTGGGTTATCGAGGGTAATAAGCCCCTCGAGAGATGCCTGCACCTGTGCCGATACCGGCGTCGGCGGAACACTGGCGCCCGTACTCATATCGAATGCGGCCGTATTCTGGCCGACATTGAGCACCAATTGCCCGGAAAAACCGCACAGCGATGTCGGGAACATAATCCGATCGCCGCTGATTTGAATCCAGACATACTGGTAGGTGCCGTCGCCGTTTGACACCTCAACGTAGGCATAACTTACGCCCGGCACGTAGATTGGCACTTCCGAATTCAACTTCATCACGATATTCGTAGCTCCCGCCGGAAGTGCCCAACCTCCTGGGCCATTTACCAGATTGAACTGGTTTTGACCAGTGAACAGTATGTACTGCTCGTCGTCGAACAGAGCCGCCTGCAAGTAAACCAGGGACTTTGGATCCCCGATGTTAAAAGACAACATCTGTTTCGCCAGTAGTTGGGTGATAACCCGAATGTCGGGGTTACTCGAGGTAACCCAGACGTATGGATTTCCGCCTGGCAGATTGACGCCGTTGCTCCAGCCATTGGCCGTAGCCTCGACAACGCGCTCCTTCGCGTACGACATCAGCGCTTTGGCTGATGTAATCATTTGCATGTCCGCGGGCAACTGGCCCGTCGTTGTCGGAGGAATATTCCCGCCGCCGGCCGCCATCGCGCCCACGCTCGCCAAAAACACAAACAACAATATTGTGATTACCGATGCTTGCTGTTTCATTTCTCGTTTCTCCTTATTCGTTTTTTTGTCTTCTTTTACACCGTAGGAACAACCCTTTAGTGTTTACCGCAGTTATTCTGACCTTCCGCTCCTTTCTCAGCTTCGCTCTCGAAGCTGATGTGAACCGTAGCTTGAATCAGCACACCTTTTTGAGACGCGCTTGCCAACGTCGGTTCAGTATATTCCTCCTCTTGCGAGGCATCTTTCGTAGACTCCACAAGTGGATTTTTGATAACAACGCCGTGCGACGGCTGGTTGGGGACTTGTGGCGCATTCCTGAGGGACAAACCCCCGATAAACGCCAAAACTCCCACCACAGCAACAACTACAACGATAATGAGTTTCTTCATGGGTTTCTCCTTTCCCGGTTACTCATTTTCATCCATTATTTATATGTAAAAGAGCTTCCGCTCTGTTATTTCCAAATAAAAATACGGTTTTTGCCATATTTTTATTATCTTAATATAATATCATAATTTTATAAACGTGTCAAGATTTTAAAGTCCATTTTAAAGTTTAACAATTTATGCTATTATCATATTAAATAGCCCTCGTCGTTCAACGGATAGGACGGAAGTTTCCTAAACTTTAAATGGAGGTTCGATTCCTCCCGAGGGCACAAATAAAATTAAAAAAAATAACTAAAAAAATATGAAATCACCTATAATAGAAATCGCAAAAAAAGTTTGCCCGGCAGTAATAACCGTTATTGTCTCAAAAGATCTGCCGAAGGCTGAAAATTTTTATTCTTTTCCTTTTGGCGGAAAAGAATACGTAATGCCAAAATTAGAAAAAGGACAGAAAAGCAAAGTAGAAAAAACCCAGATTGGCGGAGGTTCAGGTTTTATTGTTTCTGAAAATGGCTATGTCTTAACTTCAAACCATGTGGTGTCTGACACAACAGCTGACTATACGGTAATTTTAGACCCAAAACACAAATATCCTGCCAAAGTTTTATCACGCAACCCTATAAATGATACTGCTGTCTTAAAAATTGAAGGCTCGTCCCCCACTAACTTTGGAGATGGAGGACAAGAAACAAAGTCTAACTCAAAATTAAACCCAAAGTTAGTGGGGGATAAAAAATTCCCATACTTGGAAATGGCTGACTCAGATAAAATTGAATTGGGCGAAGAAGTAGTGGCGGTAGGAAATGCATTGGGCGAATTCACAGACACACTGTCAGCTGGAATTGTTTCTGGATTGTCCCGATTTATCACGGCTTTCGGAGGCATCGACCATGAAATGCAAAACTTAAGGGGCTTGATACAAACTGATGCTGCAATCAATCCTGGCAACTCCGGAGGACCTTTAATTAATATGGAATGCCAAGTTATCGGCATAAATACTGCCATGATAGCAGGAGCTCAAAATATCGGGTTTGCAATCCCTATAAATTATGCCAAAAAGGACTTGGAAGAAGTCAAAAAATATGGAAAAATAATAATGCCATTTTTGGGAATAAAATATGTTTTAATATCAAAGGAAATGGCAGAAGCCAATAAATTGCCTGCAACCGACGGCGCCTTGGTGGTAAGGGAAGCTCTTGGCGAATCTCCTGTTGTAAAAGGCTCTTCGGCTGATAAAGCAGGAGTCAGAGAATGGGATATAATTTTAGAGTGCAATGGCGAAAAAATAACAATGAAAAATTCTCTGGCGGACATTCTGCAAAAATGCAAAATTGGAGAAGAAACAAAATTATTGGTCTTGCGAGACGGCAAAAAGATGTCTTTAACCGTAAAATTGGAAGAAAAAATTTAGTATGCAGGAGAAAATTAAAAATTTTCTAGAAAACAACGGATATAAAATTGCATTCTTAATTGTCTCGTTAATAATTGCTTGCTTTGTCTTTTATTATTTTACTATTTATCCAAGACAGCAACAGGCGCAAATAAACAATATTGATTTACAAACAAAATGCGCAATTCAGACAAAAAAAATTTTCAATGATATCCAAGTCATGACTAATGCTATAAATTATACTTACAAAAATCATTACAGCTCAAGCCTTAACAGATGTTATATTTTAATTCACGGCATAGGGGTCGGCGGAATAGGAACCAGCGATAAATTAATAGATGTTTTTGAAAATAAAGATGTAGCTGATTGCGAAACTTACAGCACAGCCCCCGAATTGAATTCCTGTATTTATAACGGCTTAAGCCTTAAATATAACATTGACCAGTTTAATGATTTTATTAAGCCATATATGGAAACCAAATAAGATTTTCTACATCAAAAAAGTGCTAAGTCCAACCTAGCACTTTTCATTTCAAGGTCTACTACTTCGGCTCCACCTGTGTAAATCTTCTGTAAGAAACTAAAAAGCCGTCCCACTTATCGGGACGGCTTTTTGCATTTACTACGGTGTGACAGCAGAAATAGTCGCACCAGCATATAAAGATACAGATGTAGCATCCTTCTCACAAGTAAGTTTAAACGTTATTGGAACGTGAAGATTTGAAGATTGAAATGATCCAATTAATGGTTCTGAAACCATTGAATTTGTATCAAGCCCTCCAAAACAACTATCAGCATTTTGAACAGTCCAATTAAATGCAACATTACTACCTGCTGGGACAGAAACATAACCTGGAGTTGGAGGCAGAGGACCAGAAGCGTCGGGATCAATTGTTAAATTAATGGAAGGTTGAGTTGAGACATAAGGCGTGGCAGAAGAAACAACTGTAAATGTATTATTGATATCGTGTGGATAATTGAAGTACTTAATGACCCCACTATTATTGAAAAGCCCAACTTGTCTGACTACCCATGTTCCAACTTTTGCAGAAATCGGAATTGTATAATAACTACTCCACCTACCTAATGTATCTAAACTATAGGTAAAATTAGACGGGATATGAGATGAACTGTCTAAACTTTCCAGCGATACAATTACTGATTTGACTTGATCAGCAACGCCACTATCTTTAGCATCAACCGTTACATGAACAACTCCGCCAACTTGCACAGTTGTCGGCAATACATTAACTATAATAGGATGTCCTCCAAGAATACTAAAAAGTCCATCGCTAAAATCAATTGTTCCTTTCCCTTCTTCAGCATTATTAGGTCCTTGTATGCTTATTTCATAACGATTACTTTCTGAAAGTGAGGTTGGAATAATCCATTCAAATGAGCCATTATTAGGGATATTATCTGCAATATTAGCAATTCCATAATGACCAATGCCCGAAGGATTTTGATCTGATATTGGTTCAATAATTCGTTGATATAATTGAACAGAAACTGTTGCATTCACAGGAAAATTATTTGAATTCCATTTCACAACCATTTTATCTCCAATTTTATATATTTCTCCTCCATTTGGAGAAGTAACGGTAATAGAAGGAGAAGAGGTAGGGGGAGTACATGCTTGCGCTTGAGCAGTGCAATTAATTTTCCCTGTTGTTACTCCGCAGTTATTAGAATCAACAGGAACTTGCGATTGATAGCCATTTGTACATATTCCCAAATTGCATTTCCAATTCGGAGTACAGATATTTGTTCCACATCTATACATTGTATTTAATTTAGCTCTTGTTATTGGACCAACATAGCCTGTTTGAAGAATTCCATATTTTTTCTGAAATTTAATAATTGCAGATAGAGTCTCTTTAGTATATTCATTGGCTGTATCTGTTCCGTATAAAATGCCTTCTTTTTGCAAAGCAGTATGCAAATACCCTACTTCCACTGTGCCGGAGTTGGCATATCCTAAATTAGTAATAAAAGTGTGGCAAAAAGCTGTTGGAGTTGGTGTTGGCGTTGCGCCTTGTTGGTTTTGAAGCTGAGCTAAAGATTGGGTTAATTGCGTAATCAAATTTGTAAAGCAAGTGATCTGATCGCTGACATTGCTATATGACATACAACTTGTTGCGCTTTGAGCTTTTATTGCTCCGCCAGAACACAAAATCGCTGTTACCAAAACAGCTGTGATTACAAAATATTTTATTTTCATTTTATTTATCTGCCAACTATTAAAAAATTAAAAATTTAAAAAATTATTTAAAAATTTAAAAATTGGAAATTAA
>CAIXXY010000035.1 GCA_903923535.1 Candidatus Staskawiczbacteria bacterium
TAGGATACATCGCCGAAGATTTCGAAGCACTAGGATTAACAGATTTATTACAGTATGACGGTCAAGGCAGGCCTAGCGGCATAAATTATGACAGAATAAGTTTATACAATACAGAAATTTTAAAACAGCAGCAGATTGAGATTAATGCATTAAAACAGCATCTCGGCTTGCCTACAGAAAACACGGCGATAAATCCCGCAGGCACTTTGGGTTCGGGCGAGGTCTCCGGAGTTAATCTTTCTTCGATTGACCAATCTGTTAAATCATCACTGGCTAATCTAGGCGCAACTTTGGTTAATGGAGTAATTTCACTTAAGCAGGTGATTACAGAAAATCTTACTGCCAAGACAGCAAGAATTGAAAAGATGGAGATGGTTGCTTCTAATGGTGATATTTATTGTACATGGATTGATGACAACGGTGATTGGCAAAAAGTAAAAGGCGATTGCGCGAGCATCAGTTCAAACAATCTTATAGAAACCACAGCACCAACAGAAATAATGCCTGTACAAACAACACCAACAGATCAGGATTCCCAGCAGGCTCAGCAAGCAGCTCAGCAGGCCCAACAAACAGCTGAACAGGCTCAACAGACAGCAACCGATGCTCAGCAAACAGCTCAGCAGGTCCAACAGCAGGTACAGCAGCAGCCGCAAGCCCTTGATGTTATTTCAGTAGCTAATATTTCGGATATTAATGTTGATTACGGGACCAGCCTTGCCTCTGTAAATTTGCCTTCAAACGTTGATGTTACGCTGTCAGATAATTCGACCAAAAACGTAAAAATTACATGGAACAATGGAATGCCGACTTATGATCCTAACGCATCAGGGACATATGTTTTCTCTGGCGTACTGATGTTTTCGGGAAACGTTACAAACACCAATAATTTTTACGCCAGTGTGAATGTGATATTAGCCCAACAGACGGTCCCTGTAGAAAATCCGGTAAGCATGACAGGAGACTTGATAAGAGATGCGGTGTCTAATTTATTCAATGGGGTAGGAAAATTTGTATCTTGGCTGGTCAGTTCAGGGACAAGCGCATTGTCATCTTTCTCAATCGGCCAAAAACTGGGCACCAGTTTGATAGAAGCTCCGGTAATACTGCAGTCATTTGTGCCTTCATCGTTGGAGATTAAATCATTGACAAAAGGATTTTTCGAGCCAATAATAACGTGGCTGAAAAGGTAATATTCCGGTTATAAATTCCAATGGCTTACGATTTTTTAAAAATAATTTGCAATGAATAAGTTTTTAATTTTGTTTATAATTGCTGGTTTGATAACGCCTGTTTTTTTTGCGTCTGCTATTACTGGCACAATTGATGGTACAAATAAATGGGCCTGGTCAGACCAAATCGGTTGGATAAATTTTGGGTGTACTCCTGGATGTAATGTGCAAGTTGACGATGACGACATAATCGGCTATGCATGGAGTCCAAATTACGGCTGGATTTCTTTAAGTTGTTTAAATAACGGAAGTCCATGTAGTACAAGCTGGGGGATTAAGAATGCTAATGGAACGCTTTCTGGTTATGCCTGGGGAGAAAATGTCGGCTGGATTGATTTTGCAGGCGTTTTTATAAATACTTCCGGGCCGGATATTGGTAAATTTCATGGCGCAGCGACAGGACCTGTTGTTGGAAATATTCAATTTGATTTGGCAACACCGCAACCTGGAACTCCTGTTACAACCACTTGGACACCTGGCGGTGCCGGTGTTTGCGGCGATAATGTAATACAATTTCCCGAAGAATGCGATGGCGTTGATTTAGGCCTAGCAAATTGTGTAACTAAGGGTTATGACAGCGGCACATTAGGCTGCCATTTAAATTGTACCTTCGATACTTCTTCATGTATCGGCAGTGGCGGAAGCAGCCACAATGAGTGCAGCGCCCGAAGGTGCATTAGCGTAGCAACTCCCGGAACCAGTCAGTGTTTAATAGATACTGATTGTCAGTGCGATACGCATGGAGATATCAACAAAGATGGTAAAATAGATATAGTGGACTTTTCAATCCTTTTGTATTTTTGGCATGATGTTAATATAAGCAATCCATGCGCAGACATAAACCAAGATGGGAAAGTTGAACTGACAGATTTTTCCATTATGCTTTATTGGTGGACGGGTTAGAAAAAATTCACCCGGTCAAATAGCGCCAAGCGATAATTTCAGCGAAGCCAAAATTATTTGGCCGGATAAACAATAAAAATGCCAAGAAAAATTAAAAAATTAATTGTATTTCCTCTCATCTTATCTGGGCTTTTTATCCTGCCTTGCTTGGCAAATGCCCAGTCTCTTTCGCTTACAAGCGATAAATCAACCTACAAAGTCGGAGAAGA
>CAIXXY010000036.1 GCA_903923535.1 Candidatus Staskawiczbacteria bacterium
AAATACTTTTTAAAATACTTTCTTTAATATTACAACTATTTCCATATTTTAAAAGCCCTAAATAAGAATTCAATGTTTCAAGGCTTGAATTCTTATTTAGGGCTTTTATTATCCTGTTTTTAGTTTTATTTCTCAAAACTCTATAGTCATAAAAATTAACCCAGCCGAGAAAATCAACACCAGAATATATGGTTTTAATGAAAATCTTGTCAGGGTGCAGGGTAAGTTTTAATTCATTTTGCAAGAAATCTGATATTGGTTCTACTATATTTTTAAATAATTTTTGTTTTCTGACAAGATAACAAAATCGTCTGCGTATCTGATATAGTATTTCACTTTTAATTTGTGTTTCACAAATTGGTCAAACTCATTCATATATACATTGGAGAAAAGCTGGCTTGTCAGATTTCCGAGAGGCAAACCATTAGGTTTAAAGCTGAAAATTATCTCGCTTAGCAGGTTGATAATGTTTTTGTCGGGTATGCGTTGTTTTAAAATATCTATTAAGACATTCAGGTCTATTGAATGAAAGAACTTTCTTATGTCGCATTTTAAAACCCAACAGGTTATTGTATTGTCCTTTGAAACGATACAGCTAAATTCTCTGAATCTGTTTATTGCTTTGTGCGTTCCTTTGCTGTTTCTGCAAGAGAATGAGTCCGAAATGAATGTTTTGTCAAAAAAAGGGTATAATATGCGATATACTGCATGGTGCAACAATCTATCGCGGACAAGGGCTTTGTGGATTATTCTTGGTTTTGGGTCGTTTATTTTAAAACATTCGTATCCTCCGTGATTGTATGTATTGTTTTTTAAATCGTAATGCAATGATAAGATATTATCCATCAGATGAAATGAGAAAAGCTGGACGTCTTTTTTGTTGCGCTTCCCCTTAAGAAATTCCTGCCAGGCTGAAAGCAGGTTATCAATACTAATTAAATCTTCATAATTATGAACCAAAATATTTTTCATAGTCAAGATATAAATCAAAATAATTATTCCTCTAATCCCCCCCCCCACGCAGTTTAAAATTCTGCTAGTGTTAGAGAAAACAAAATCCGCTTACTTGCTATGGTATGGATATTACCAAATTATGCCGAAAACTCACAGATATTCTTTAGGAGAAAAAATTGACAAGCTTTTTGTGGATATTATAGAGGCAATAATTACAGCCAGTTTCTTGCAGCCGAGTGGAAAAGAGCCTTTTGTTAAATTCGCAATAAGAAAATTGGACACGATGAAAATATTTTTAATGATTCTTTGGGAAACAAAGTCTTTTGATGATAAAAAATATATTGCATTATCATTAAAGCTGGATGAGATTGGCAGAAATTTAGGAGGATGGAGAGGCAAATTGCAAAAAGAAAACTCTCTCAAAAAATGAGAGAGAAATGAAAAGAGTTGCGCGCAAAAGGGCGGGGTTATTGTCGTTGAAGTCATTGTCGAGCCAGTTGTAGTTCCAGTTCCAGCGATTGCCGTTCCAGTACAGGTAACGGACATACAAGTTGCCATCCGAGTTGCGATTATACAAAACGCCGTCTATGCCACTGCCCTTTGAAGCTCTTGCCCCGTTAGAAATTTGCAAATTTCTAACGGGGTTAACGATCTCAAGGCTGTATCTTATTCGGTATCTTAAATACCATAACATTTTATACCAAGTAGCTTCATTTTTTGAAGTTCTGCATACACCGCGCTACCTGCAACCTTAATCGCAGATATTCTGGATGTATGGATACTGGTTTCGGCCGCCTGCAACCTTGGTCGCGGGCAAGATTCGCCTAATTCCATTTTCATTATACAAAAAAAGTCCTGCTTTGCAAACTAATTCGCATCAGTTTTCAAAGCAGGATATTACGACGAGTTCAAAGGGCTGAAATCCAAGGTCAGAAGACCAAAGGATTCAAGTCCAAAGGACTTAGCTACTTGCGCGCA
>CAIXXY010000037.1 GCA_903923535.1 Candidatus Staskawiczbacteria bacterium
TCCTTATTATATTTTTCTTTTAAGCTTTGCATAATTTAAAATTGACTCTTGCCCCGTAGTAGAGCAAAGCTCACTACGGGACTGCGCCATATATAAAATTTTATTTAAAATTTTCTATATGGCTTGATTACATTTTTTACAAATCCTGTCTTTTTTATCTTTGTTTAATTTATATCCTATTCTTGTTGCTTTTCCGCATTTTGGACAAATTATTTTCACATTAGAAATATCTAAAGCTGCCGGAACTTCAACAATCTGACCCTTTTCCCCTTCTCTCTTCGGCCTCACATGTTTCTTCTTCAAATTAATCCCTTCAACTAAAATTTTAAACTCTTTTGGAAAAGCTTTAATTATCTTGCCAGTCCTGTTCTTATCTTTGCCAGCTATTATTAATACATTGTCGCCTTTTTTAAATTTCATGGATATTTTTTAAAGAAGTTCTGATGCCATCATGGCTATTGTACCAAAACCTTTATCTTTTAATTCTTTAGCTGTAGGGCCTAAAATTCTGCTAGCCTTAGGCTCTTTACCATCACCCAAAATTACAGCAGCATTATCATCAAATCTTATATAAGAACCGTCTGCTCTCTTAAATTCTTTTCTCTGCCTTATAATCACAGCTTTTACTTTGTCATGTTTCTTAACAATTTTCCTTGGCTCGGCTTTTTTTACTGCAGCAACAACAATGTCGCCCAATTGAGCATATCTTCTGCGCGTTCCGCCAGGCACATTAATAACCTGGATAATTTTAGCTCCAGAATTATCTGCGACTTTTAACATTGATCTTGGCTGTATCATAAATAATTTTAAATTTCAAATTTTAAATTTTAAATTTTGCGGATTACTATCCAACTTTTATCTTTTGAAATCGGCTTTGTTTCTTCTATTACAACTTTATCTCCCACATGATATTCCTGATTTTGGTCGTGAGCCTTGTATTTTTTGTGGACTTTAAATCTTCTCTTATATTTCGGGTGTTCTTTTATTCTCTCGACTTCAACCACAACAGTTTTCTGCATTTTGTCTGAAACCACAATTCCTTGTAATATTTTTTTAGACATTTTTCGTTTCTTTTATTATGGTTAATATTCTTGCTATTTCTTTTTTTGAATTATTAATCTCTTTCACATTTTTTAATTTTCCAGAAGAAAATTTAAATCTAAGATCGCTCAGTTTTTTTATTAATCCTTGAACCGTTTTTTCCAATTCTTTTTTATCTTTTTTGCGAAGCTCTATTGCTTTCATAAATTTTTTAAAAATGAGCTGAGCAACCCCGCCCTCTAAGCTCTATGTTTGTGTTTTTACTAAACACATATAGCATAGAGGGCGGGGTAAGTCTCGCTTTTGCTCGCTTATATGTTATCTTTTTTAACAAATTTTGTCTTAATTGGCAACTTATTGCCTGCTCCTTCAAGAGCTTGTTTTGCAATTTCCTCTTTTAAACCATCTATTTCAAAAATTATTCTGCCTGGCCTTACCGGATAAACATAATGATCAACTCCGCCTTTTCCTCCTCCCATGCCGACTTCAGCTCCCTTAAAAGTGACTGGCTTATCCGGAAAAACTCTTATCCAAAGCTTTCCCCCTTTTTTCATATATCTTATTATATAACGTCTGGCTGCTTCTAATTGCCTTGCTGTCAACCATTTTGTATCTAAGGATTTCAATCCAAAACTGCCGAAATTAATTTCAGTTGCCCTATTTTCA
Organism: Candidatus Staskawiczbacteria bacterium; assembly: GCA_903923535.1. GTDB lineage: Bacteria > Patescibacteriota > Minisyncoccia > Minisyncoccales > Staskawiczbacteraceae > XYD1-FULL-39-28. The sequence goes on from CAIXXY010000037.1 coordinate 1,708, forward strand.
ACTCCCTTGGATACGGCCTTGTGCCATTTTCTGTGTTTAACTTTTTTTGGCATTAATATTCCCATATCTTTGAATTATTCTAATTATTCTAATTGCTCTAATTATTCTAAATAATTTCTAATTCCTAATTTCTAAAACCGTTTTAGGTTAATTAGAATAATTAGGTTAATTAGACATTAGTCGAAACGATCTCCTTTATATATCCAAACCTTTATACCTATTTTTCCATATGTGCAATGCGCTTCATCTTGCGCATAATCAATATCTGCTCTGATTGTGTTTCTTGGCAATCTGCCTTGACCCAGCCATTCTCTTCTGGCAATTTCAATTCCATTTAATCGTCCTGCTGCTTCTATTCTTATTCCTTTTGCTTCCCTATTTGTCATAACCCTCTCAATTGTTTTCTTTAAAACCTGTCTGAAAGGCACGCGCTTTTCAATCTGCTGGCATGCCATCTGAGCCACCAAGGCTGCAGAAATCCATGGATTTTTTATCTCCCTAATTTCTATTTTTATTTCGCTTTTAGTCGTTTTATTCTTTATCTGCCTTGTCATTTTATTTTCTATGGCTTTTTTCAAAGTTTCTATCCCTTCTCCGCCTCTTCCAATAATTAAGCCTGGGCGTGCCGTTTCAATAATTATATTAATTTTATCTGCTGAATGTTCTATTTGTATATTAGCCACTGAAGCTTCTGCCAGTTTCTTTCTTAAAAAATCCTTAATTAAAAAATCTTCCTCCAAATATTGAGGCATTTTTCTGCCGTAAAAACCGCGAATGTTCCAATCCTCTGTTCCTTTTATTCTAAATGATTTTGGATGAACCTTGTGAGACATAATTATAATTTTCTATTTTGTTTTTTTACTATTTTTTTTGTTGGGGTACCCTTTGGCTTATCTTTCTTATCTGCTTTATCTATTTTTTTATTTATTTTCGGCTGTTCTGCTTTCTTTTCAGTTTTATTTTTTATTTCTTTGATAGTCGGATTCATTTCACTTAATACTAATGCGATGTGCGAAGATCTTTTTATAATAGGATATGCCCTTCCACGAGACATTGGATGCCATCTTTTTAATTTTTGCCCCTCATCAACAGTAATTTTAGAAATAAATAAATTTGATTCTTCTAAGTGCAAATCATTTTTTGCTGAAGCGACAGCTGAATTCAAAAGTTTTAATACGGGCCTAGCTGATTTGTTTGTTGTAAATAAAAGTATAGCCTGAGCTTCTGACACTCTTTTTCCCCTTACCAAGTCAATTACCTGCCTGACTTTCCTTGGAGCTGTCCTTAAATTATTTAATTTTACTTTTATTTCCATATGATGATTGCGAGCGAAGCGAGACATCGTCATCCCGCCCTCTAAGCTTTTGATTTTATTCATTTAGCATAGAGGGCGGGATAAGTGTTCGCTGCGGCTCCCTTACTTTTTAGCCGGTATTTTTGCTGTTGGCGTCTCTACTTTTGCCGCTTCTTTCTGTTCGGCTCCAGCTTCTATTTCTCTTTGCATTTTACCTCCGTGCCTTACGAATTTTGTTGTTGGTGAAAATTCTCCTAGTTTATGGCCTACCATATCTTCTGAAACAAAAACCGCAACAAATTCTTTTCCATTATGCACACCAAAAGTGTGGCCTACCATTTCAGGAGAAATTGTAGAATGTCTTGCCCAGGTTTTAATAATCTTTTTTTCGTCTTTCCTTAAACTTAAAACCTTTTCAAGTAGACCTTTGTCAATATATGGACCCTTTTTTAAACTTCTTGCCATTTTATTATTTCTTTCTTCTGCTAATAATTAATTTATTTGACCATTTTTTCCTATTTCTTGTTTTTACTCCCAATGCCGGTTTTCCCCAAGGAGTTTTTGGATGTTTCAAGCCAATTGGCTGCCTTCCTTCTCCTCCTCCATGCGGGTGATCAACTGGATTCATTGCAGAACCTCTGACATGCGGCCTTCTTCCTTTTAATCTTGATTTTCCAGCTTTTCCTATTCTATAAAACCTATTTTCCGGATTTGAAACAGCACCGATTGATGCAAAACATTCTCCTAAAAATTTTCTGATTTCAGTAGACGGCATTTTCAAGTTTACATAATTTCCATCATGAGCCAATATTTGCGCTGAACTGCCTGCTGACCTTACAATCTTTCCTCCTTTGCCTGGTTCTAATTCAATATTATAAACTGCTATTCCAACTGGTATATTTTTCAATTTTATTCTGTTTCCTGCGGTTAAGGGAGCTGATTCTGAAAAAATAACTTCCTGACCCACTTTTAAATCCTGTGGAGCTATAACATACTGCTTTTCTTTATTTTTATATTCTAATAAGGCAATAAAAGCTGTCCTGTTTGGATCATATTCTAAAGCAATTACCTTTGCAGGAGAATCTATTTTTGTCTGTGAAAATTCAATAACTCTGTATAATTTTTTAACTCCTCCTCCTTTATGCCTTACTGTTATTCTGCCAGAACTCCCTCTGCCAACATGTCTTCTTACGTATTTTAAAAGACTTTTCTCCGGCCCTTTTTTTGTGAACTGAGAGAAATCTATTCCTGTCATTCCTCTTCTTGATGGCGTTGTTGGTTTGTATATTTTCATGAATATAATACTAATATGCTAATTTTTATTCTAATCTGCGAAAATACGAATTCGTAGATTAGCGTTTTTGTAGATTAGGATATTTTCCGTAGATTAGTGTTATAATATCTCTATCTTTTGACCTTCTTTTATTTTGCAGCCTTCTATATATTTTTTTATTGAAGGGTGCGAGCACTTACTATGTTTTATAATGCCTTAAATTTTTTAATTATAATATTTCTATCTTCTGGCCTTCCTTGATGGTGACAACTGCTTTTTTGTAAGCTTTTCTAAAACCTTCTGTCCTGCCTAATCTCCTTTTTTTTGCCGGAATTTTTATCATATTTACCGACAAAACATCTACTCCATAAATTCCTTCTACTGCTTTTTTAATCTCGTTTTTATTATAATTTGGCGAAATTTCAAATATATATTGGCCTTTCTCTGCTAAATAGCTGGCCTTTTCAGATATATGCGGCTGTTTTATGGCCTCATATGAAAATCTTGTGCTCTTAATTTTTGACGGTGAAACTTTTTTCTCCTCGCTTTCGCTCGGAGTAAGTGTTCGCTTCGCTCCCTTATCTGTTTTTTTAACTGAAATTTCCTCAGATTTCTTTTCTGATTTCTTTGCCTTCTCTATTTCCCCGCCTTTGGCGAGGCTCGCCTTCGGTGGCTCTTTCTTTTTTAAAAAATCTAATAATGCCATTTTAAACTTGAATTATGAATTTAGTATTTTGTAGTTTGAATAGAATTATGAATTTAGAATTCTGGATTCCTTATTCTATATTCCATTCTAAATTTTAACTTCCAACTTCTGAATTCTTTATAAAGGTTTTTTCTATTGTTTTAATACTATCTTTTGTCACTAACAAATATTTATGATTTAATAAATCTAAAACATTCAAATTTCTTGCATCTTCAATAGATATTTTATTTATATTTCTGGCAGCCATAAATAATTTTTTATCATAATCTGGCAATGCAATCAATGTAGTGGCTTTTTCGCATGGCAATTTAAAAAGAACAGCTGCCATTTCTTTTGTTTTTCCCTTTTCTGATTCAATTTTATCTAGAACCACTAATTGATTATCTTTTGCTTTCTGGCTCAAAACCATCAATAAAGCTTTTCTTCTCATTTTTTTAGGAATATCTTTTCCGAAAATCCTGTCATTTCTTGGGCCATGAGTGATTCCTCCGCCTTTCCATAATGGAGAACGGATTGATCCATGCCTGGCACGTCCTGTTCCTTTTTGCCTCCATGGCTTTCTTCCTCCGCCTCTTACTTCTGATCTGATTTTGGCATGAGCTGAAATCTGACGCTTGTTAGCTGACAAAGAAACCGCAATTTGATGCACTAAATCAGCATTGAATTCTAATCCAAAAATTTCCTTAGGCAAAGCCAAGCTTCCAGCAACTTCTCCTTTTTGATTATAAACATCGACTTTCATAAAATTTTGGGATTTGGAAATTGGGATTTGGGATTTTCGAAATTAGAGCTTAAGCTCTAATTTCGAGCAATGTCCTTTCTGTTCCAGGGACAGCTCCCTTAATTACCAATAAATTATTTTCTTTATCAATTTTCATTATTTTCAAATTTTTAACTGAAACTTGTTCAAATCCCATACGGCCTGGCATTTTTCTTCCTTTTATCACATGCTGAGGAAATCTTGAACCTGTTGAACCTATTGTTCTTTGTTCGTGTTTTACGCCGTGAGTGGCATTTCTTCCGTGGAAACCATGCCTTTTGACTCCTCCTTGAAATCCTTTTCCTTTTGATAATCCGGAAACTTTTATCTTTTCTCCCTCTTGAAAAGCTGAAACATTTATTTCATCTCCAACATTCAAATCCAAACCATCTTCGGATCCTTTCTTAATTCTGCATTCTTTTATAAATCTGTATTCCTTTCCTTTCATGGACTTGCCTATTTTGCTTTTCTTTTCTATCTTTTTAAAACCTATCTGCAAAGCTTCATATCCGTCTTTTTCTACATTCTTTTTCTGCAAGACATAGCAAGGCCCAACCGAAATTAAAGTGACTGGCGTCAATTTGCCATTTTTATCAAACATCTGGGACATTCCTATTTTATTTCCTAATATATACTTCATAATTACAAATGAGGGAGCAGTGGAAAAATTTATTTTTACATTGCGACCGAATGCCGTAATTATATAAATTACTGCAGTAATTTCTATTTTAATAAATAGCGTAGCGATATTTTGTTTCCTAATATGTATTTCATACATTTAATGAAAAATCGGGCAACTGCCCGATTTTTCCGGCAATGTTGTTATTCTATGAAACTTTTTATTGAAAGTATTCCATAAAAAAGTTAACAATCGCGTAATTAAGTATCCTACTAAATTTTTATTGTAATGTCAACTCTTCACCCTACCAGCAATACTTTTTTGTTTAGAATTTCAGCATTTCTGCCAAAAATTATTTTTCTCAATAAAAAATATAGCCGTAAGGGTGAAGAGTCAACGCCTGTCCTTAAATCTTTATAGTTATATCCACACCAGAAGGAAGATTTAGATCTCTTAACGATTCTATAATTTCCTGATTCGGATTTAAAATATCAATAATTCTCTTATGCACTCTCATTTCAAACTGCTCTCTGGCATTTTTATGTACGAAGGATGACCTGTTTACAGTATATTTCAAAATTTCTGTCGGCAATGGCACAGGACCCAAAACTTCAGCTCCAAATCTGTTAGCAATATCTATTATCTGACGCGCGGAATTATCAATTATTTTATGGTCGTATGCTCTAAGTTTTATGCGGAGCTTAAGACCAATGGGAGCTTCTGTTTTTTCAACCTTATCTGTTGTTTTTTTAACAGCTCTCTTCTTTGTTGCTTGCCCGCCTAAATTTTGCTTCGGCAAAATTTTGGCGGGTGAAGTTTTTTTTGCAGCAGGCATTGGTTATTATTACTTTACAATCTTTGTTACAACCCCAGCTCCGACTGTTTTTCCGCCTTCGCGAAGGGCAAATTTGCCTTTTTCTTCCAAAGCAACCGGAACGATCAATTTAATCTTTAATTGGGCTGTGTCTCCAGGCATTACCATTTCTGTGCCTTCTGGCAAGGTTACATCCCCTGTAATGTCAGACGTTCTGATATAAAATTGGGGCTTATACCCTGAAAAAAATGGAGTATGCCTTCCTCCCTCATCTTTTGACAAAACATAAACTTCTCCATCAAATTCAGTATGAGGAGTAATAGAACCTGGTTTGCAGATTACCTGTCCCCTTTCAACATCTTCTTTTTTCAGACCTCTTAACAAAATTCCAACGTTATCGCCGGCCTGTCCTTGGTCTAAGCTCTTCTGGAACATTTCAACTGAAACAACAACTGTTTTTTGGGTTGGTCTTAAACCGATAATTTCAACTTCATCGTTTGGATGGACAATTCCTCTTTCAATTCTTCCGGTTGCAACTGTTCCTCTTCCTTCAATTGAGAATACATCTTCAATTGCCATAGCAAATGGCTTGTCTAATTCTCTTTTTGGCTCTGGAACATAATTATCAACTGCATCCAATAATTCAATAATTGGCTTAGCAGCGGCATCATCAACTGAAGTTACTTCCAATGCTTTTGTGGCAGAACCTCTGATTATTGGAGTTTCATCTCCAGGATAGCCGTTTTTCTTTAATAATTCACGGACTTCTGATTCAACCAAGTCTAAAATTTCAGGGTCGTCAACCATATCGCATTTGTTCATAAATACAACCAATGATGGCAAACCTACCTGTCTTGCTAAAAGAATGTGCTCTTTTGTCTGAGGCATAGGTCCGTCTGGAGCGGAAACTAACAAAATACCGCCGTCCATCTGGGCAGCTCCCGTAATCATGTTCTTAATATAGTCAGCATGGCCTGGGCAATCAATCAAGGCATAGTGCCTTTTTGCTGTTTCATATTCCAAATGAGTGATAGAGATGGTTACCCCTCTTGCTTTCTCTTCTGGAGAAGCATCAATCTGGTCCACATTCTTGTCAGAACATTTAAAACCGCGCAATTTTGTAATTTTCATAATTGCGGCTGACAATGTGGTTTTTCCATGGTCCACATGTCCAATAGTACCAACGTTTACGTGAGGTTTAGACCTCTCAAATTTTTCTGTTGCCATGATTTTATGAGCGAGGCGAATAAAATCACTTCGCAATTTTAAGCCAGATATATCTTATACATTATGGCTTAAATTGCGAAGATGCCTTTATCTACCTATCTTATTACTTTTTTAATTTTTATTTATACTCTTTTTATATTATTATACAATTTTACAATAGTCAACCCTTCACCCAAATTTTAAGCATATTTAGATTCAATTTATAAATTATATAAAAATTTGAGTGAAGGGTCAAGGGCTATTTTACCAAACCCTCTATTTTCCCCTTACCTCTTGACAAAGGTTTTAAATATGCTATAATACAGACAAGTTCTAAACAGCCGCAACATAGAGGAGAAAAAAGATTATGCCTACGCATGAGATGGCGATGGTGGAGCCCGAGGAAGCCACCAAAAATGGCTGGAAGGTCGTTTATAAGTTCGGGGACAAAGAAGTCCTCGTAGTACGGCCAATCTACGCCGAATAGAACGTATGCGCCGCGTCTGTCCTGCTTTTACAGAGGACAGCCGGCGCTCTTTTTTTATACTTCGCTTCGCTCAGCATAAGTGTTCGCTACGCTCCCTTATTTCCTCTTGCCGTCAATAATCTCTTGAGCTATATTATTAGGAACTGCCTCGTAAGAGTCGAATTCCATCGTGAATGATGCTCTGCCTTCTGTTAAAGAACGGATAGATGTTGCATATCCGAATGTTTCTGATAATGGGACCAAAGCATCTATGACTTTCATTCCGACTCTTTCAGAAGTTTCTTTAATTTGCCCCCTTCTTGAGCTCAAATCAGAAATAACCTGGCCGAAAAAATCTTCCGGAGTTACAACTTCCATTTTCATAACTGGCTCTAAAATAACTGGTTTTGCCCTTTTTGCAGCTGCCTGAAAAGCCATAGAGCCTGCAATTTTAAAGGCGAATTCAGATGAGTCAACTTCATGGAAGCTTCCGTCATATAATGTAACTTCAACATCAACCATCGGGTATCCTGCAACAATTCCCTTGTCCATTGCCTCTTTAACTCCCTTTTGCGTCGGCGCAATAAATTCTTTAGGAATTGCCCCTCCTTTTATTTCATCAACAAATTCAAAACCAGCTCCCCTTTCTTTTGGCTTAACCCTGAGCAATACGTGCCCGTATTGTCCTTTTCCGCCTGACTGCCTGACATATTTTTCTTCGCCTTCTGCTTCCTGGGTAATTGTTTCCTTGTAGGCTACCTGAGGCCTGCCATAATTTGCTTCAACATGGAATTCTCTTCTTAATCTGTCTGCTATAATATCCAAATGCAATTCTCCCATGCCAGAAATAATTGTTTCTCCGGTTTCAATATCTTCTTTAATTCTAAAAGTAGGATCTTCTTCAGTAAGTTTCCTGATAGACATAATAAGTTTTTCCTGGTCCTGTTTTGTTTTTGGCTCAACTCTAATTCCGATAACCGGCTCTGGAAATACGATTTTTTCTAAAATAACCGGAGCATCTTTGTCGCACAATGTGTTTCCCGTGCTTGTTGCCTTCAAACCGACTGTCGCTCCAATTTCTCCTGCATACAAAACATCTAATTCCTGCCTGGAATCTGCATGCATTCTCAAAATTCTGCTGATTCTTTCCTGTTCTCCAGTATTCGCATTCAAAACATAAGAACCTTTGTTCAAAGCTCCTGAATAAATCCTGAAATAAGTCAAAGTTCCAACATAAGGGTCTGTTGCAATTTTAAAAACCAAAGCTGAAAACGGCTCATTATCGTCTGCTTTTCTTTCTATTACGGCTCCTGTTTTAGGATCAGTTCCATGCTGTGGAAGCACATCTAATGGAGAAGGCAATAATTCCACAACTGCATCTAAAATTGTCTGCACTCCCTTGTTTTTTAAGGCACTCCCGCAGAAAACAGGAATTAATTTATAATCTAAAACTGATTTTCTCAAAACTTTTTTAAGTTCCTCAGCTGAAATCTCTTTTCCTTCCAAAAACTTCTCTGTCAAAGCATTGTCCTCTCCTGCAATCTTTTCAACCATTTTATGATGCCATATTTCAGCTTCTTTTCTCCATTCATCAGGAATTTCTTTTTCAATAACTTCAATTCCTTTGTCTCCTTCAAAATACAATGCTTTCATTCTGATTAAATCAATAACTCCGGCTAATTTTTCCTCCAAACCCATCGGAATGGCCACAGCCACTGCATTCGGAGTTAATTTATTTAAAATTGACTGAAAACTTTTTTCAAAAGAAGCTCCCATTCTGTCTAATTTGTTTACAAAGCAAATTCTCGGAACATTATATTTGTCTGCCTGCCTCCAGACTGTTTCTGACTGCGGTTCTACTCCGGCAACTCCGTCGAAAACAACAACTGCTCCGTCTAAAACTCTCAAAGATCTCTGCACTTCTGCAGTAAAATCAATGTGGCCTGGAGTATCAATCAAGTTTATCTGGTGGTCTCTCCAATACATAGTTGTGGCAGCAGAAGTAATTGTAATTCCCCTTTCTCTCTCCTGAACCATCCAATCCATAACTGTGTCTCCTTCGTGAACTTCTCCAATTTTGTGCGAAACTCCGGTATAAAAAAGTAAGCGTTCAGAGAACGTTGTTTTGCCCGCGTCAATATGGGCAATAATTCCAATATTTCTTAATGTTTCTAATGGATGTTGTCTCGGCATAAAAAATAAATTTCCAATTTACAATTTCCAATTTACAATAAATTTTCAATGAAGCAATTTACAATTAATGCTGTTTGAAAATTGTAACATTGGGTCATTAATTGAAAATTGGTTATTGAAAATTGAAAATTTGCATTTTGTTACCTGGCAAAATGCGCAAATGCTTTGTTGGCTTCGGCCATTCTATGTACATCTGCTTTTTTCTTCATTGCTGAACCTTGATTCATAGAAACATCAATTAACTCTTGAGCTAATTTTTCAGCCATTGGCTTGCCTTTCTTGCTTCTTGCTCCATCTAAAATCCATCTTGTTGCCAAAGCCAATTTTCTTTCTCCTCTGACTTCCATAGGAACCTGATAAGTTGCTCCTCCAATTCTTTTTGGTTTTACTTCCAAAAGTGGTGAAGCATTATCAATTGCTAATTTAAAAATCTCTAAAGGTTCTTTTTTTGTTTTTTCTTTTATTATATCAAAAGCGCCATAAACAATTTTTTGGGCAATTGTCTTTTTGCCGTCTTTCATGACTTTGTTTATAAATTGAGAAACCATTACATCATTATAAACTCCGTCTGGCGCTATTTTGTGTTTTTTATATGCTCTTCTCATGAATATAATACTAATTACGAATTCTATGCTAATTTTCTAAAATCCTAATCTGCGAATTCGTATTTTTGTAGATTAGAATAAGATTTGTAGATTGGTGTTATGATTTGGCTTTCTTTGTTCCATATTTAGATCTCTCCTGTTTCCTGTTTTCGACTCCGCCTGTATCCAAAATTCCCCTGACAATATGATATCTTACTCCAGGCAAATCCTTGACTCTTCCTCCTCTGATTAAAACGATTGAGTGCTCCTGCAAATTATGTCCTTCGCCCGGAATATAAGCTGTAACTTCCATTCCGTTTGACAACTTAACTCTTGCTACTTTTCTCAAAGCCGAGTTAGGCTTTTTTGGAGTCTGGGTAAAAACTTTAACGCACACTCCCCTCTTAAAGGGCGAAGAATAATGCGATGGCCTGTTTTTCAAAACATTAAAACCAAACTGCAGAGCAACTCCTTTTTTTGCTCTTTTTTTATTTTTTCTATTTTTTTTAATTAATTGATGAATTGTAGGCACGTGTAAAAATTATCAATTATCAATTTTCAATTATCAATCAAATTGAAAATTTAAAAATTAATTAATTGATTGAAAATTGAGCCTTGAAAATTAAAAATTAAAATAAGAAGCGCTTAGCGCTTATGTAATTTGTATATTATCAAAATATTTTTACAATGTCAACATATGACCGGTGATTAACTGAAATAAAATGCTTGTTATAGTAAACCATGCAGAACCTCCGAAAAGAATTAAAAGCACCAATATCACAATTCCGTATTGCTTTAAAAATATTTTAACATTTTGCATTGAATCTGGCAGAAAACTGAATAAAACCCATGAACCGTCAAGTGGCGGAATAGGTATTAAGTTAAAAAGCGCCAGCCAAATATTGATTGCAACAATATATCCCAAAGCAATTTCTATTCCCTGATTGTTTAAAATTATTTCGTTTGGAATATACCTTAAAATTAATCCGAAAATAACTGCCAATAAAATATTTGAAGCCGGTCCTGCAATAGAAACTTTAATTTCCCCATATTTTTTATCTCTAAAATTATAAGGATTAATCGGCACTGGTTTTGCCCATCCAAATAAAAACGGGCTTCCGGCAATAAATAAAAGCAAAGGCAGAATAATCGAACCAAAAGGATCCAAATGTTTTAAAGGATTTAAAGTCAGCCGCCCTTCATATTTTGCTGTTGGGTCTCCTAAAGAATAAGCAACATAACCATGAGCCAATTCGTGGGCTATAACCGAAAAAAGCAAAATAATAAGAGAAAAAATTGTAATAACTACTGTTGAAACCATATTACATTATATTATCACACCTTGCAAAAAAGAAAAGATGATGTTAAGATAATTTTATTGTTAAACTAAAAAATTCACATGGCAGAAAAAATTTGCACAATTTGCGGGAAGCACTCAGCA
>CAIXXY010000038.1 GCA_903923535.1 Candidatus Staskawiczbacteria bacterium
CAACCTTCAATTCCAGCGGATCGGCTATTTCAATGTGGACCCGGACAGCACAGTGGAAAAGATGGTTCTTAACCGGACCGTGGCGCTTAAGGATCCATGGGCGAATAGCGTGAAACGTGACGGTAATTAAAAATTAAAAATTAAAAATTAAAAATTTTCATTGCTGCACATTAAGATTTCTTTGCGAAACTGTTGTTTGAATTGTTCTAGTGGACGCACATTTATGAACAGACAATTCACATGCTTGATTGGGAAGACAGTCTGCATTAGAACTGCAATTAGCACTGATGCCTTGATTTTCCGCCGGAATTGTAACATTTAAAAGTATAGTTGTTCTTGGCTGAGGTTGCGGAAAAGAGCTTGTATTTGACAAAGCCCCGCATTGATTTGGATCACTGCAACCCGCTGTAGAACCGTCTGACCCATTAATAGAAAATCTTACAGAGTTTATTTGTAAAGCAGACGAGGTGATAGCAACTGCCGGTTCAGCAACACCATCAATCCATTTTGTCTCGCATAAAACTGATGAAGCAGTGTTATTTGGATCGCAATTACCTAAGAAAAATTCCTGGCAGGCGTCATTATCTGATTTATTTATAAATTTTATGCCTCTGAAAAATCCTGCATTTGGTCCTGAGGTATCGTAATTAGTCAGCAGATAAATATATCCTGAAGGCAAACAAGTATTATTTGTGTCTGCTGCTGCCATTCTTAAAGCTTTTGACATATATTCTTCTGCATAGCTTATCTGGCTTAAAATTTGCTGTTCAGCCAGAACTTTCTTTTGATTTTGGATAATAGAAATAAAAATGCCGATAGCTGCTCCTATAATAAATAAAAACACAGCCATAACTACAATCAGCTCAATAAGTGTAAAACCTTTAGATTGCTTCATTAATTTTCAATTTTTAATTTAAAAATAATTTAAAAGCATTAATTTAAAAACATATTTTAAAATTTTATATTTATCATTGTTTTTAAATTTTAAATTTATCATTTTAAATTTTCACTATTGATTCACATAATTATACCAATCATAAAGCGTCTCTTCTACTGTAATGCAATTAGATGGGCCGCCTGGTTGGTTGCAGGTATCAGCCTTAACTCCTGGATTGAGAATAGTTGCTTTTTGGTCCCAGGAAACCTGCGCAATAACTTTTATAATATGATCATCTGGCTGATTATTAACATCTGGAATCTGCGTAATAATAATTTTTCTTTCAAATTTTGTCTGCACTCCGCCTGTACTATTATAAAAACCATTTGCATCTATCTTTAAATAATCTCCGGAAAAAGAATGCAGTTCTGTTAAAGTATAATCTGCCTCGCATCCTGAAACGCAATTAAGCCCGTCAAGCCAGGTATAGGTATTTGGAGTACAGCCGGAGTCAGCAGCACAAGTATCCATATTCAGCCAATTATTGTCTCTTATATTCCTGACTATTTCCATCCCCTCCTGCGCCAAATAAATCGCTGTAAGCCGGTTTGCTGAATCTGAAGTTAAAATGAGCATTATTGAAAAGGCGCTGAAAATTCCCGAAATTGCAATAGACAAAACAAAAATAGAGATAACCAGCTCAATAATTGTAAAACCATCATCACTTTTAAAATTTTTAAATAATCTTTTCATTAATTATCAATTTACAATTAATTTTCAATAAATTAATTTTCAATTAAAGTTGTTTGAAAATTGGAAAATTGCATCATTGATTGATTTAATTCCGCAGAATTACAGCGAATGTAATGAGCGGTTATAAATTGGAGTTTGAAAATTGTAAATTTTTAATTATTGGACGACATTTATCAACCCGGAAGTATTTATCCGAACTTTCCTGAATGAATTATCGCTTTTTAATTCCAAAATAATTGTAATTTCAGACCCGCTCAAAGGAGTATCAGTTGTTATGGTTGTAGTCGGGTTTGGCGGATTAAAATTTATGCTGACGCTGTTATAGCTACCCCCAAAGCTGTCAGTAATGCCTGATATAGATAAATTTTGATTTTGTTTACTTACATCAATAATCGGTTTAATAATATAGTCTCCATCGGGGCAAGATATTGAAGGCGGAGTATATTGCCTATCAGCAGGTATGCAGCTATCAGCATATATTAAATATTGTGTTGCAGATTGGCTAAGATTGATATAGATGCCGTACCCCTTTGCTGATACAAGATTGCCATTCTCATCTTTTATTGGAACGCCAGACAAGCCTAAATCCTGAGTTTTTCTCAAATCCTGCGCCAATTTATAAGTAACACTTGAGAGCGCGTATTGCCTTTGGATTTTAGGGAAATCAGAAATTAAAATCAATGAAAGCGTGCCGATAATAAAAATCGCAATTATAATCTCGACGAGAGTAATCCCCTTTGATAAAATTTTCAATTTACAATTTATAATTTTCATTAAATTTATAATTAGAAATAAAATAACTTCAAATACCAATTAATCAATTGCCCTCCCCATAACAATGACATAAATGTTCCTGCAATTAAAAATGGGCCAAAGGGCAATTCGCTTTTTAAATTTTTTTTCTCAAAAACAATCAGTATTGTTCCTATTATAGCACCAAAAAAGAATGCTAAAAATAGAGCTGTTAAAATATTAGGGAAACCCAATAAAAGGCCCATTAAAACAGCTAGTTTTACATCTCCAAAGCCCATCGCTCGCCCCTTGGAGATTAAAAAGATTAAAAAGAAAAAACCAGAACCGATTATAATAGCGAGTAAATAATTGCTCAGTGGGGCGAAATTTCCAATTTCCAATTTCCAATTTCCAAAAAATTTCAAATTTAAAATTTGTAAAACTCTAAACAAAAAGGTAATGACAATCGCCGGAAATAAGACTTTGTCAGGAATTATATAATACTTCAAATCATAAACAAAAATAATGATTAGGGCGCTTGCGATGTAAAATAAAAATCCCGCGTTTAAAAATTTAAAAATTAAATCATTATTTACAAAATTAAAAATTAAAAATTTAAAAATTAACAGAAATACCAACCCTGTTACTAATTCCACTAATGGATACTGAATAGATATATTTTTTTTACAATATCTGCACCTGCCCCTTAAAAATAAAAAACTAAAAACAGGAAATAAATCCTTAAAAGATAATATATGTTTGCAATGCGGGCAGAAAGAACGGCTTAACCCTCCTAAATTTTTCCAAAAGGAAAAATTTTGGAGGGCGAGTCTATATATAACGCAATTTAAAAAACTTCCGATGCAAAGCCCGAATATAAAAATACAGCCTTCTATATAATTATCATATGAAGGGTGCGAGAAAAAATAAACTAAAAATTCTATAAACATTAAATAATTTTTACCCAGTTAAATAATCTCTTTAATTATTATAGAATAATTAAAGAGATTAAGCCAACGGCTTATTTAACCGGGTGAACACTTTTTATAATAAAAAACACCTCATTTTTAAACGAGGCGTTTTCATCAGCAAAGCAAGTTGCTTAATTATGGAGTAGTACAAGCGGCAGTAGTACCATCCTCGGAAATGTTGCATATTGTTGTTTCAGACATATATTTAGCACCAGTTGAGTCAACGCAGTAATATTGTGTGTTATTATTTGATGCTTTCACTTTCAACTCAATGCTGGCGCACCAGCTTGTAGCTAGATCCGCACAACCAATAGTATTACAAGTAAATGTCCCACTTGTATAGCCTGCATTAAACAACGAATGAAATACAGCAAGGGCAAAAGGAGCGTCTCCTAAACCGTTATAATTACCTTTTTCAGAATAATATGCAGCAGCATTTGTCATAAAACTGGCAAAATTACCTTCTACTGCCGCGTCTTTGCCTTTATTGATAAAACTGGTAACATTGGCCAGCACGATGGCTGCCAACACTGCGATGATGGCTATAACTACGATTAACTCAATGATTGTGAACCCCGTTAGAAGTCTGTTTTTCTTGTTTTTTATCATTTTATTCTGCATGAATTGTTAAAAGATTTAAACTCTGTAAAGCTTATTAAAAATTTTTGAGTTCAAAAATTTTTATCAAAAACTTCTAACGGGGTGAAACCTTTTGATTGTAATATTAAATAATTATAACATTTTTGGCAATATAAAACACCTTGTTTCTAAACAAGGTGTTTTCTTTAAAAAATTTCTATGGACATAAGCCCGGATAACTACTAGCACTATCGCCACAAGTCGCATCGCCTGTTGCATTACCTGTATCGCCTAATATTTTTTTTCCAGTAGAATCTACGCAGAAACTTTTTGATGGAGTTGCCTTCATAACAACGCTGGCGCACCACGACGTAGAATTACTTGTGCAAGGAACACCATCACTGCAACTGGCTGTGACTGGAGTGTAACCGGCGTTGATTAATGCATTAAAAACAGAGACATAAGTAGCATCACCTGTTCCTTCACCTATATTGGCACCGCTAGTTGTAATCCAACCATTATAACTGCCTTTATCAGAATAAAATACAGCGCCATTCGTCATTAAACTAGATAAATTTCCCTCTGCTGCCGCGTCTTTGCCTTTATTGATAAAACTGGTGACATTGACCAGCACAATGGCTGCCAATACTGCGATAATGGCTATAACTACGATTAACTCAATGATTGTGAAACCCTTTTGATTTTCACTGAATTTATTGAAGTGTTTATTCATTTTTAAATATTAATTAATAATATTAAATAATTATAACATTTTAAAAATAGCAAGCAAATATATGATATCAACAAATCAAAAAACAGATATTTAATATCTGTTTTTTGATTGAAACTCGACAGGAATATTCCTATCAATTAATTTTATGGACAAGAACTAGCGCAACAAAAGTTAGTGCTTGAACATGAATTTGTGGCTCCTAACTCCCCCTTATATCCAGTACTATCAACGCAAAAATTAGTAAACGTTCCTCCAGATAACATTTTTGCGGATCCACACCATCTCTGAGTACCATTTCCAAAACAAGTAGGAACAGTTCCGCTAGTACCGCCATTCGCAGCTTTAACTGCCAATGCTATAGGACCAGCAGCACCACAACCTACAGTAGCATCACTTGCAAAACCATTACCTGTTCTAGTAGAATCACCTTCAAAATATGCTGCTGCATTTATCAGCAAAGTTGACATATTTCCAGTAATTGCAGCATTCTTTGATTTGTTAATATATTGAGTTACATTAACCAGCACGATTGCTGCCAACACTGCGATGATGGCGATGACTACGATTAATTCGATGATTGTGAAACCCTTGTCCCCCACTAACTTTGAAATATTTTTTTTATTCATTATTTTGTAATTTATCCTCCAAAAACTTAAAACACAATTGGGTTCAAAGTTAGTGGGGGATGAAATTTATTCATTTGATTTATGAACGAAGTAATTAAATCATCCTGACATTTAGATGGATATATAGTTATTCATTATCTAAATGGAAGGATATTCAATATTTTAATTTTTATTATTTTTTTATTCTTGATTTTTAATCTTCGACACTTCGCTTTAATGCTCAGTGTCTCGACCTCGCCTATGCGAGTCCTCGACCTTTCTTTTTTTATTTCTTAAATTATTTTAATTAAATAATAAATTTGATAGTTAGCTTGAACAACTGCCTTTGAAACATCTGGTGTCGCATGATGGTATAGTATTGGTTTCTTTTTTATAGCCGGTTGAATCAACACAAAAATTAGAATCAGACGGATCAGTAGAGGTAGTTAACAATCCTGCACAGGCGCACCATTTTGTGAAAGTATTATTGGTATTACAAGTAACAGTTCCTGTAACATTTCCTGTCGGATCCCAAATTTTATCAATAGCAGTCTTCGCTGACGCTACGCTGGAACTATTGCAAAAATTCTGATATGAACCGTTATATGTTGGGTCTGATTCAAAATAAACAGTTCCATCTGTCGTTAATCCAGCCAAATTGGCTTTAATATTTGCATTCTTGCTCTTGTTGATATATTGGGTCACATTAACCAGCACGATTGCTGCCAATACTGCGATGATGGCGATAACTACGATTAATTCAATGATTGTAAACCCCTTTGATTTCATAATAATTTACTTCATTTTACAAAATTCAATCGCAAGATACAATAGCGCTTGTGCAAGAACTATTTAATATCTCTTTTTTTACCCCCCTGCTGTCAACGCAATAAGCTTGTGTATTGTATGTAAATTCTTGAGCGCAAGCAGCCCAGGAATCTCCATCAGGAGCTACATTGCAGCAAAGTCCCGGAGTAAGACCGCCTAAACAATCTCCTGTTGGATTCTGCGGCATTTGGGAAATAGCATTTTTTATAGCGCTATTTTTATCCGGATCGCAAAAGCCAGTATATCCGTCTCCATAAGCTGCATTTTCTATATTATAATACACTTCTCCAGCTGGAACCAAAACAGCCAAATTTCCTGAAATATTGGAATCTTTGCCTTTATTTATATATTGGGTAACGCTTAATAAGATAACAGCTGATAAAATAGCAATTATTGTGATAACAACTATTAATTCTATGACTGTAAAACCCTTTTGACTTGCGCTGAATTTATTGAAGTGTTTGTTCATTTTTTAAAAATTGAAAATTATTATTAAATGCTTCCTAGCGACCCGTAAAGCGGCTCAATGACAGAAACTGCTAAAAATGCAACGACTATCCCTAAAAAAACTATTAATATCGGCTCTAAAAGAACTGTGAATGTTTCTACCGCTCTTTTTATTTCTTTATTGTAGAAATTAACTATTTCCATCAAATTTTTATCTAATGTTCCTGTTTCTTCGCCAACTTCAATCATCTGCACCACGAACGGCGGAGCATACTCAGGATATTTCAGCAAAACCGCGCTTATTTTTTCTCCTTCAGAGACTCTTTCTTCTGTTTCTGCCAGAATTTTTTTATAAACAGAATTGCCAACTGTATCTGTAGTAATTTTCAACGCATTATTGATTGAAAGCCCAGCTCCGATCAAAGTGGAAATGTTTTCTGCAAAACGACTTAGAAATATTTTTTTGAAAAATTCGCCGATAAACGGAATTTTTAAGGATAATTCATCATATCTTTTTCTGCCTTCTTTAGTTGTAAAATAATAAATTAAAAATAAAATCAAAAGGAAAAATCCAAGCATCACAATCCAGCCGTAATTTGCCAGAAAACCATAAAAATCAATCATCATTCGCGTAAACATCGGAGGTTTTGCCGTAGTTTCTTTCAATAAGTCAACTAATCTAGGCATGACAAAAAATATGACTATCGGAAGCACCACGAACAGGACAGATATGACAAATATAGGATAAATCATTGCCGATGTTATTTGCGAGGACAAGTCATGCTCTCTTTCCAAATGGTCTGAAAGATAATAAAGCGACTCAGAAATTTTTCCGGATGCCTCGCCTGTTTTTATCAGACTGACATAAAAAATATTAAAAACTTCAGGAAATGCGGCAAACGCCTCTGATAGAGAGTTGCCTTCTTCAACTAACTGGGAAATTTTTAAAACTTTTTCCTTAAAGCTCGGGCTCTTTATCTGAATAGCCAAGCTTTTCAAGCTCTGGGTAATTGGAACTCGCGACTGCACCATTACAGCCAATTGCCTGGAAAATATTGCTAAATCTTTTTTAGAAACTTTATTTAGAAATCCTATATTTTCAACGCGAAAAATTAAAGGAGTTTGTTCCTTTATGGATGTGACAAAAATATTGTATTTTTGCAGAAGAAGGGCTGCAGCTTCCTTAGATGACGCTTCAACCGTGCCTGTTTCAACCTTGCCCTCCTTGGATCTGGCTTGATATATATATTTCACGAAAATGTCTAATTAACTTAATTATTCTAATTATTCTAATCAAATATTAATTTCTAATGTCTAATTTCTAAAATATTTTTGGTCATTTTGCCATTAGGCATTGGCATTTGATTAGGTCAATTAGAAATTAGAACAATTGGAAATTATCGTAGAAGATTTCTTACTTCAGTTGGATCTACTGCAAAATCCATTGCGTTTTTCAAAGATATTTCTTTTTTTCTTACCAAGTCAACCATCGCCCTATTCAAAGAAATCATTCCTTCTTTCGCCGATGTTTCTATCACCGCAGGGATTTCGTGTATTTTGTTTTCTCTTATCAAATTTGAAACAGCATTGTTGCATATTAATATTTCGCAAACAGGTATGAATCCTCCTTTGACTCTTGGTATTAATCTTTGAGAAATTATGCCCAAGAGAGAGGATGACAATTGGAATCTTATCTGATCCTGCTGCTCTGCTGGAAAAACATCTACTACTCTGTGGATTGTCTGTGATGCTGAATTTGTGTGCAAAGTGGCAAAAACCAAATGTCCTGTTTCAGCTGCCGTAATCGTCATGGCAATTGTTTCTAAGTCCCTCATCTCTCCTACCATAATTACATCTGGATTTTGGCGGAGAGTAGCCCTCAATGCATTGTTAAAATTCAAGGTATCTATTCCAACTTCTCTTTGGTCAATAATCGCCCTATCAATAGGATAAGTATATTCAATCGGATCTTCAACTGTAATTATGTGCACTGCTCTCGTGTGGTTTATTTCGTCTACCATAGCAGCCAAAGTTGTGGATTTCCCCTGGCTAGTTGCTCCAGTCACTAAAATAAGCCCTTGCGGACGAGATATAAAATCATGCAGGATAGGAGGAAGGCTTAATTCTTCTATTGTCCTTATTCTTGAAGGAATAAAACGCAAAGCTAAGCTAATGCTTCCCCTTTGGAAAAAAATATTGACTCTGAACCTGCCTTTATCTTCGTGCTGATAAGAAAAATCAATTTCTTTTTCCTCCAAAAATTTTTTGCGCTGGATTTCTGATAATATCGAAAATGCTAATCCTTCAGAATCTTTTGGCAAAATTATTTTTTCCTGGCTTAAAGGAACAAGCTGTCCTGTAATTCTTATATTAGGCACATGCCCGACAGAAATATCTAAATCAGACGCCTCTTCCTTAACTACTGTATCTAAAAGTTTTTTTAAGTATTGTAAATATTCCATTTTTTAAATATTTAATGATAATTAAATCTCCTGTGTTGCCCTTACTACTTCTTCAATAGTAGTCTGGCCGTTTAAAACTTTTAATATGCCTTCCTGCTCCATAGTAAGCATGCCTTGTTTCTGGGCTACTTTAAAAATCAAGCTCTCCAAAGGATTTTTTTGTATTAACTCAGCCAATTCGTCTGACATAGATAAAACTTCAAAAAGTCCTACTCTGCCCTTATAACCTGTAAAATTACATTTCTCGCATCCTTTTGCAGAATATATGAAAAGCGGATCATCTATTTTTATCTTATCTTTTGTGGAAGCTGGCATGCCTTTTATTTTTTCTAAAATATAATTATTAATTTTTTCTGCCGGCTTTATTTTTATTTTGCAATTCTGGCATAAAACTCTGATTAACCTCTGTGATATGACAAGTTTTAAGGCAGATGGAATTAAAAATGATCTCACTCCCATATCTATTAATCTGGGGACCACTCCAACAGAAGAATTTGCATGCAAAGTAGACAAAACAATATGCCCCGTCAAAGCGGCATTTATAACCAAATCAGCTGTTTCCTCGTCTCTAATTTCTCCAACCATAATAATATTAGGATCTTGCCTTAAAATCTGCCTGAGACCGCGGGCAAAAGTATATCCTATTTCTGGTTTCATCTGTGACTGGTTGACTCCGGCAATAGAATATTCTATCGGATCTTCAACTGTGACGATATTAACCGAATCCTGATTTAAAATGCGTAAAATCGCATACTGGGTTGTTGTTTTTCCAGAACCTGTAGGGCCAGTGAACAAAATCATGCCGTATGGTTTTGCTATGGCTGCCTTTACAACTTCCAAACTTCTTCCTGACAACCCTAATTCTTCAAAAGATCTCAATCCTGCCGATGGATCTAATACTCTAATCTCAACTTTTTCTCCATAAAGAGTGGGGAAAGTAGAAACCCTGAAATCAATGTCTAAATCATTTATTTTTATAGAAAATCTTCCATCTTGGGGAATCCTATTTTCATCTATTTTAAGCCCCGAAAGAATTTTAATTCTGGCAACAACGGCAGGATGCACTTTCAACGGCAGAGATAAGCTTGGATATAAAACTCCATTCATGCGAAAACGAATAGTTAATTTATCTCTGCCTGGCTCTATGTGAATATCAGAAGCATTTCCTTCAATAGCATGCCTTAATATAACCAAAACCATTTTTATAATTGGAGCATCTTCCGCTATTGTCGCGGCCGGAGATTTTTTTTCAAAAGGGGCTAAAATTTTTTCACCTTCCTCAGCTAATTTCTCTAAAGCTTTTTTCGTTTCAGTCGATATATTTTTACGCTGTTTTAAAAGGCTTGCTAAATTACTGGGAGTTATCAAATAAACTTGATATGTAAAGTTTTCTTGGTTGGCTAAAAATCTTAAAGCATTCTGGGCTGCTATGTCTTCTGGGTAAACCATTCCAATCTGCACAAAATTTTCAATTTTTGCTATCGACACCATTTTATAATTAATAGATGCTTCTTCTGGTATTGTCTCTAAAACATCGGGAGATAATTGGTCTGCATTAACTTTTTTTATAGGAATATTTAAAATTTTGCTCTTTAAATTGAAAAGAAAATCTTCTGAAACGATATTTTTTTCTAAAATAATATCTTCCTCTGTTTTACCAGTTTTTTCTACTTGTTTCTTTAAATCATTCATCTTCTCTTCAGACAAAAAACCTTGCGCGAATAATTCTTGTAGTAGTTTCATGAAATTTTGAGTATAGCGAATAATATCATGACCCCGCCCTCTAAGCTCTATGATTTGTGTTTTTAAAACACTTACAGCATAGAGGGCGGGGTAAGCTCGCTACAGCTCGCTTATTTTGTTTTTTTGATTGCCGTTGAATTTTTATTTTTGGTTATAATTTGATAATACGGAATGAAAGGATTGTCCCTGCCGATTTCTACTTCTTTTAGTTCGGATAAAATAAGCCCCATGCTTTCTAAAATTGTTTTAGCTTGATCCGGTGAAATAGCGGATATAAAACCTGTTTTTATTTTTTTGTCTTTACCAATTGCTCTATAACTATATTGTGTCTCCATTTCAGGAAATATTTGAAGATTTTTAAATTGGTCTGAATCAAAAACGCTCATGTCAATATTAACTTTTGGCTTGTTGAAAACTAATACTGGCGAAACTTCTTTAGGTTTAGATAGAAAAACTCCTAAAGAAAAAATAATTAAAAACAATAAAAACACTGCTGTAATTCCCATAAAAAACATTTTTTGCCTCTGTTTTGGTGATATAAATACTACTGCCATTTTCTTGTACCCTTCATTTAAAAAATAAATAAAAGGCTATTAATATGAATGCGTTTTTATTTGTAAGCTAAAATTATACGGCGGACCAGATTCAGAATCAAAAGAAATATTGGTAATTTCAAAAATGCGTGATGATTTTTCTAAAGAAATCATAAAATTCTCTAATGATGCATAATCTCCAAATAGATCTATTGAAAAAACTATGTCTTTAGCATTGTTATCAGCTTTGGAACCGGATACATTCGTAGAAGTTTTGGATAAAAATAAATCTTTTATTATAAGCCCGTCTCCTTTTGCAGTTTGCTGGAGAAAATAAATAGTCGTGCCAAGATTAGAATTTTGAGGCAGAGCATCATCAATTTTTTTAACATCATCTTGGCGGCTTTGCAGGTCAAAATAAGTTCTAGTTATTGCTGCATAATAATCAAATTTTGCATTAAATTCTGCTTTTTTTTGGCCAAGCTCTATTTGTAATTTTTTAAATGTATTATATTCTGGCATTACTAAAAAGAATATCAGCAATAAGATGATAAAAAGAGTCAGGGCGATAGCAATGGGACGATCGATATGCATATGAATAAATAAATTACTGTTAAAATTTATTTTTTACCTTGTCTTCTTTTCCAAATGAATAAAAATATTGCTGCAATTATAACAACAATTAATATAATAACTATTAAGGCAATAAATCCGAACTGGTTAGATTTTTTACTGGCTGGCGGAACAGCAACATTTAATTTTACTTGATAATTCTGGACTGTACCATCTTGGGCGGTAACTGCATATGCAACTGGGTTAGTAAAATCTTGTGGAACATCATAGCCAGGCGATATTGTAGCTCCAGGAGTTATAACTATTGATGGTGTTATATTTTTTACATCTGTGCCATAAGGAACATTTAACGTGACGGTATAGTTTGTTTGGTCCACTAATCCTATAACTTCTGGATTTAAAAGAAGATGGAAGGAAGTTATTAATTTTTCACTGCTTCCAGTCCCTTCTGGGGGAGGAGTTTCTTGTTCATTTGCTGGTTGCAACGGTTGTTCTGTCGGCGAAGTGGTCTCAGAGATTGGAGGTATGCTAGAAAGATAACTAAATATATTTTTATCCAACACAAGATTCATATTAAACTCAACCTTCGCAGATCCTCCCAATGAAGAATTCAGGGTTCCTATGCTTTTAACATATTTTTTATTATCTTCATTTTCGAAAGTTGCAACCTGCCTGGAAAAAGAATCCATATCTTCTGACTCTCCGGATAATTGCACTCCATTATTTTTTTTATCTAAACTAAACTGCTTAAACCAAATATTCGACATAGTTTGCGTTTGCGTAAAAGCAAAAATATTTGAAGCAAATTCATGATTTTTAAACAATTCAGTAAAATCATTAATCTTATTTTTATAATTAATAACATCTTTTTCATATTCTTTCTGCTGATCGGTTCCCACTGTCTGCAAAGCCGCATTTTCTTTTTTAATATCTTCTCTTTGAAAATTGTTTTTAACTAAAAAAATAAGATAGCAAAGCACAGTGGCTACCAGCAAAGATATTACAAAATAGAAGATGACATCCATCCACCAGAATTTTTTGGTTCTTAATTGAAAAATTACAGAAAAATCCATACTTTATGTTTATTATATAACAAATCTAAATCAAACAAAAATAAAATTTTATGTTTCCAATCCGCCCAATGCTACGCCTGTGGCGACAGAAAAACTTGGCGCCATTTTTTCAAGAGTTTGTCCTAAAATCGGAGGGTATAAAAGTTCAGAAAAGCAATTAGGAATTTCGACTTTCTTTTTTAAAACTTCCGCAAAATATTCTTTAAGGCCCGGCAAACCAGACGTACCGCCGGTCAAATAAATTGCATCTACTTCTTTTCCCTCTTGTTGGTAGAAATCAGATAATACTTTTTTCACTTCAATTACTAAAGGATCTATTAATAAATATAATGTTTTAGAGATTTCTTCTTTTGAAGAAATCAAGCCCTCTTTATTTTTTAATTCTTCAGCTTCAACGTGGCCCAAGCCTAAAGCCGATGATATGCTGTAAGTAAGCTGGCTGCCGGCAAAATTAAAACTATAGCTCTTTTTCAAGCTTTTTCTGTTAATTATATTAATAGTTGTGCTTTGGACTCCTATATCTACCAGACACACGCAATTTTTATTTTCTCTGACCAAAGATCTGACTAATCCCAGCGCTTCAGCCTCCACTGCATAAAGCTCAATATCGGCTAATTGGGCAACTTGTTGATAATCCTGTATAATTTGATTTGGAATGGCAACTAAAAATATTTTGAGTCCGGATTGTTTTTCGCCAGGAGTTCCTCCTATCAATTTCCAATCCAAAGTTGTTTCTGCAATAGGCAATGGTATGTATTGGGAAGCATTGTAATAAACTGCATCTTTTAATTCATTGGCCTCCATCGGCGGCAGTTCAAAAGAAGTGCAAAAAGTTGAAAAATCAGGAATTGAAAATATAGCTGCTTTAGTTTTTATTTTCGCCTCATCTAAAACAGCTCTTATCGCTCTGGAAACAAAATAATTGGAAAGCAGATAACTTCCTTTTTCAATATTGCGAAACGGCTCTTTATAAAGAGACACTGATTTGATTTCTCCATAATTTTCCAATGCTTTTCCCTGCCCCCATCTTGATATTTCAACTACCTTGATGGACGAAGTTCCGATATCAATTCCAACCATCTTCTTAGGAAAAAACATCTTCAAAGGATTGGAGAAAATATTCAATTTTTCTACATTAAAATTGCTTAGGAAATTTGAAGCCATACTTATATATATTATACAATAGAAGTAATATAATAACACTGTGGATAAAATATTGATAAAAACTAAAGAATTTTTATTAGATTTATTCTTCCCAAAGTTTTGTTTAAGGTGCAGATGTCCGACCTCATTTAATTTTTATATTCAAAAATTAAAACTTTATAAATAATTATTCAATATAAAGAGGTCGGACATCTCCTGTTTTAAATGATTTTTACAAATATCAAAAACTTCTTGCTAGATTTATTTTTTCCAAAGTTCTGTTTAGGCTGCCAAAAAGAAGGTACATATTTATGCGACGATTGTCGGACGCTTTTAGATATTTCTGAATATAATTATTGTCTCTGCAACACAAAGCCACAGAGATTACCGCCCGATCAGAAATCGGGCAAGTGCCAAAGATGCCAGGACAAAAAACTTTCAGGGCTTTTCTCCGCACTTCCCTATAAGGAAAAAACTCTCACCAGAAAATTAATTTATCAATTCAAATATCAGCCGTATTTAAAAGACCTGGCTAAAACTTTAGCAAGCATTTTGATAGAACATTTTGTAATTTCAGGAAAAAATACCGATGAAATTTGGGAAAACTCGGTTTTAATTCCAGTTCCATTACATAAAAAGAAATTAAAAATTAGAGGTTATAACCAATCAGAAGAACTGGCAAAAGAATTATCAAAAATCTTGCAGATTCCTGTATTATCCGATATTTTAGTTAAAATAAAATCAACAAAACCTCAAATGGAATTGAAAAAGGAGGAAAGAGAAAAAAATCTAGAAGGAGTTTTTGCGGTCTCTGACACCGCAAAGTTTGCTGGTAAAAAGATATTTTTAGTTGATGATGTTTATACTACAGGCTCTACAATGGAAGAATGCGCGAAAACCTTGAAACAAGCAGGAGCTAAAAATATTTGGGGCATAGTCATAGCTCGAGAGGAATAATAAAAAATCCGTCCTAAATTTATTAAAGGACGGATTTTTTTATTGAAAATATTTTATGAAACTATTTTAGCGAGGTTTTTACTTTTGCAACAATTTCTTCCGGGGTCAACTGAGCTTTAACCAAATAATCTATAGCTCCCAGTTTTAACCCTCTGTCAATTTCCTCTTGCTGGCCAAGATTAGATAAAATAATCACAGGAATTGAACTTGTAGCGCTATCTGATTTTATTTTTGATAAAACTTCAAATCCGTCAATTGTCGGCAAAAGAAGGTCAAGCAGAATTAAATCTGGCATTACGCTTTTGGTTTTTTCTATGCCATCTGGCCCGTCAACAGCCAAAGAAACCGCAAATCCTTCTGATGATAATTTTTGGCTGACTAATTGCCTTAAAAACTCATCATCCTCTACAATTAAAATTTTTTTAGCCATTTGAATTTATGTAGCGGAGCGAATAAATTCATGCCGTAATTGAAACATGATATATCTGAATATTATTTGCGGAGCAAATGATATTCACTTCGCAAATTAGGTCGGATATATCTTATATGCTGACCTAATTTGCGAAGATACCTTAATTTCAATTACGGCGATGCCGCTGTTATTAGTTTATTATACTACTCTTTCCACTGTATTCCAGTCGCCATCCACCCACAGAAGTATAATTTCAATATTAAAGCCGAAATCTTTTACAACTTCTTCTGCTTTTTTAAGATGTTTTATTTGTTCTTCTTTTTCTGTTGGGTTTCCAGCGCATCCAAAATGTCCCACAATCGCCACAACTTTAGAGCCGTGATGATGAACTGAAATTTCAACTCTTTTCCTGATATTTTCAATTATGGCCTTATCTGTATTGTCAGCCAAAATTTTATTTGGACCTGGTTCTGTAACCATATCCACATAATCTGCACCGTAATTTTCTTTCATATAATCTTTAACAGCATCCTGCACCCTGCCATCCATGCAATTTATCGCGCATACGAATGTTTTTTGATTTTCCATGTTTTTATTATTTTAAAAAAAATGCGGAGGAGGTGGGACTCGAACCCACGAACCCCGTGAGGGGTTACAGTTTTCAAGACTGTTGCAATAGCCGCTATGCGACTCCTCCATCTGCGGAGAGGGTGGGATTTGAACCCACGAGCCCCATTACGGGGCACAGGTTAGCAACCTGTTGCTTTAAACCGCTCAGCCACCTCTCCAATGATTTTTATTTTATACTTAAAAATCCATTAAGTCAATTTGACACTTCAATATATTCAGTGTCAATCCTGAGCCTGCCGAACGGATTGATTTTATGCATAGTTTATTGTATTGTTAATTCAAAAATGCCCTCGTCGTCCAATGGATAGGACGATAGATTGCGGATCTATAAATGCAGGTTCGAATCCTACCGAGGGCACAATATGATTTCGCTTTCGACAAAAGTTGAAGAAGTCCCGAAAATTGGAATCACTTATGCAAAAAGATTAAAAAAGTTCGGCATAAAAACAGTGCAGGATCTGCTTTTTTATTTCCCGGCAAGATATGACGACTTTTCAGAAATAATTTCAATTAAGGAAGCTAAACAAAGATTAGGAGAAGTTGTTTGTGTTCAAGGGCAGATTACTGAAATAGAAAGCAAGCACACTTTTAAAAATTTTGTAAATTTAACGCAAGTTGTTGTTAGAGATGATACAGGAGAAATTAATGTCATATGGTTTAATCAGCCATATCTGGCAAAATATTTAAAAGAAGATGATTTTATCTGCTTGGCAGGAAAAATTAGTTTGGGAAAAAGCGGAGTTTATTTCAATAGCCCAGCTTACGAAAGAATAAACGAAATCGGAGAAAACGAGGAATTAACTCATACAGGCAGAATTGTGCCAGTTTATTCTGAAACAAAAGGCATCACTTCCCGCTGGCTAAGATATGTCATAAAACCCTTGCTTTATAGGTTTTCAGAACAAATTCAGGAAACTTTACCTAAAGATATCATAAAAAAATATAAATTTCTGCCTATTCAGGAGGCTGTCTGGCAATTGCATTTTCCAGATTCTTTTGAGCATGCTGATGCCGCCAAATCGCGCTTTTCCTTTGAAGAGCTTTTTTTAATACAACTAAATGTATTAAAAGAAAAAATAAAATTGATGATAAAAAAAGCGCATGCCTGCCCAATGGATGCAGATTTAATGAAAAATTTTACAGATTCTTTGCCATTCCAATTAACTGATTCACAAAAAAAATGCGCCTTTGCAATTTTAAAAGATTTAGAAAAAACAGTTCCAATGTCTCGGCTTTTAGAAGGAGATGTCGGCTCTGGAAAAACAGTTGTAGCGGCAATGGCCGCCTTGAACGTAGTTAAATGCCTTCCCGCGCAGGCAGGCGGACACCAAGTCGCATTTATGGCTCCAACAGAAATTTTAGCGAAACAGCATTTTAAATCTGTTTCAGAAATGTTGAAAAATTTTAATGTAAAAATTGGGATGTTAACCGGTAAAGACGCGAGAATTTTTGATCCTTCGTCGCCGGGCTCCTCAGGACCTGCGGCTGAGGCCTTCGGAGTTTCCAAAAAAAGTTTTCTTGGTGATTTGGAAAACGGACAAATTGATATTGCAATCGGCACGCATTCTTTAATACAAAAAGGAGTTGAATTTAAAGATTTAGCTTTAGTAATTTTAGATGAACAGCACAGATTCGGAGTTGAACAACGAGATCACTTGATAAAAAATAAAAAATTAGTCCCCCATCTGCTTTCAATGACAGCAACTCCAATTCCAAGAACTTTGGCTTTGACTGCTTATGGAGATTTGGATTTGTCTTTAATTGATGAAATGCCTGCCAACAGAAAAAAAACAAAAACAATTATTGTGGAACCAGCCCAAAGAAAAGAGGCTTATACTTTTATTGAAAAGGAAGTTAAAGAAGGCAAAGGGGTTTTTGTTATTTTCCCGAAAATCGAATCTAATGCCTCAAAGCTAAAAGAAATTATAGAAAAAAATGGGCCGATTTCAGGTTCTTTTGTACCGCAAAATTATCCTTCGGCTTCGCTCAGGACAGGTAATTTAAGTTTGAGCCAGCTGGCAATTAATGAAGTGAAGGCTTTAAAAGAAGAATATGAAAAATTGTCAAAAGAAGTTTTTCCTGATTTAAGGATTACAATGCTTCATGGAAAAATGAAATCACCGGAAAAAGAAAGAATAATGCTGGATTTTAAAAAAGGAGAAATTGATATTCTGCTTTCTACTTCTGTGGTTGAAGTCGGCGTTGATGTGCCAAGAGCCACAATTATGATGATTGAAGGAGCTGAACGTTTCGGATTATCCCAGCTTCACCAATTCCGCGGACGAGTTGGCAGGTCAGATATGCAGTCATATTGTTTTTTATTCACTACAGACCCAAGCATGCTTAATAGAAAGAGATTGAAAGCTCTGGTTGAATCAAACAATGGCTTTGAATTAGCTGAAAAAGATTTGGAAATACGAGGCCCAGGATCTTTATACGGCACTCAACAATGGGGAATTCCAGATATGGCGATGCAAGGCCTATCAAATATATTTTTAGTTGAAAAAACAAGAGCTGCGGCCAAAGAAATTTTAGAAAAAGACCCGGAATTGAAAAATTATCCGGAATTAAAAGAACGCTTAAAACAATTCCAAACTAAAATCCATTTTGAATAATCAAAAAACCGCGGCCATTGCCGTAGTTTTTTCTAGATTATATTTTTAAAATTCCCCCCTTGTATATGCCTTGTGCACATCTAAACCAATAAAATTTTCTTGAAGTTTTTCAAACTTTTCCCTGTCTTGCCCAATAAATTCTTTTTCATCATGGCTTTTCAAAAAATCTGATATTTG
Organism: Candidatus Staskawiczbacteria bacterium; assembly: GCA_903923535.1. Taxonomy (GTDB): domain Bacteria; phylum Patescibacteriota; class Minisyncoccia; order Minisyncoccales; family Staskawiczbacteraceae; genus XYD1-FULL-39-28. Next base: position 18,844 of record CAIXXY010000038.1, read on the forward strand.
TTCATGTAGCTTTTCTATATCCTCATCTATAGTCATATCGCTCTCACTCCTAACTCTTTTTAAATCTTCTTTTCGGGCCAATAAATCATCAG
>CAIXXY010000039.1 GCA_903923535.1 Candidatus Staskawiczbacteria bacterium
AAATAATCTTCGGCTATGAGCATAAATTCTGTCATCGTTTTGTAAGAAAGTATAATAACGCAGCGAAAATACAAATCACCAAAATTGTCGCCATAAATTTATCCAAAATAGTGCCAAAAATTCCCTGTATTGCGAAAAAGATTGAATTGGCTATATATATCATTTCCATCTTCTATCCCTGTCTGCCCTGGGAGAGGGGTACATAAAAAAATCTCTTATCGACAAAAATCCGTTTAAAACCTGCAAGGCAATATATAGGAGTAAAAACCAGTTAAAAATGTGTCCTAAAAATAAGGCGATGTAATTCATACCGGATGTCTTTGTAGAAGTACTGCTGTTATTTTAATTAAATAAAATTGCCAAATTATCGCTAAAGACAAAAGAATCGAAACTAGTTGCCGGCGAAGAAGTCCTCCCCAATTTTCTTTAAGATATTTTTTAAAATGTTGAGAAAGAATCATAAATCGTTTTTCATAAATTGTTTAAAATGCTTTGGAAAAATAAAGTTCCAAACAGTGCCGGCTATCTTAAAAATAATTATAACCAAACATAAAAAAATAAGAGCTAAATCTCCGTAGGAAATTTGATTAGTGAGAGCATATTCTGTATCAGTGCTACCGGTAGCAATAATTAGTTGCGTGGTATAGGGTAATGTTTCGGTGCAATTAAAATTTATTTGCCCCGTATCTGTGGCAAAAAAACCTGTGCATTGTGTTGGAATTTCCATAAATTTTTAGTCCCCCCCACCCCCCAGAATAAACCTTTAAATTTCATTGTCAAGACCTGTGAGAAAGGAGGGCAATAACACACGATTGGTAGCGTGTTTTTCCCTCCTTTCTCACAGGTCTTCCTCCCCTCCCTACCACCCCTCTTTTCCAATCCCCCCCTGCTCACTGCTGTTCGCTCGCTCACTCCGGTTCGCTCTGTTCGTTCGCCGCTTTCTAGCGGCTCACTCACACGCTCGCTATCTGCGGATAGCTCGCTCTACCCCCCCGAACATTTTCGGGGGGGTTTCTCTCTCTTTAATCTTTTAAGAAAGAGAGGTTCCCGTTGACATCTATTAATCTCTCGTGTACAATGAACAAAAGAGAGAGAAAGCTATCCTCTAAACAACTGGAGGATAGTTTTTGTTATTCTGTAAGCGGACACTACAATTAAAACTATTAAACAAAATAAGAAAACTTGATATATTGGTATTTCTGAAAAAAAATCGTTGATGATATCTAAATATGCAAAAGCAATAGGGATTGATGATCCAAAAAGAGAGCCTTGAGAATAGGCGTTGTTTGCGTCAAATTTTTCTCTTATCTGATTAACGAAACTAGAAAGGGAAAGAGCTAAATCGTTAAAAACTCCACTCAATTTTATGAAAGTATCTGTGGAAGTAGTATAGGCTAGAATTGTATTGCTGGCGTAGAACGATTGCCAACCCTGAATTGGCGGCGGTTGGTACGCAGGAAAGCTACTGCCTATAGTTAGAGTATAGCCGGGACACATCTCTCCGCTCATAACATTGCTGCTCGTGTTATTCAAATTATAAAAATAACAATACACGCAATTATAGTTGTCTGTGGGCAAATTTGAAACTGCTATTGTGCTGCTACCTGTCGTTGCTGAAAAAATATCGCTGTAGTAAGGACTAGATTGGTATAAATAATAACCTTGCCGGTACGCCTGTTCCCACGCAGAAGTTCCGTATATAGGGCAAGTGCTAGTCGCCCAGTTTTCAAAGACAACCACTGCTTTGTTCCAATTATCGGGAGCCACTATCGAATAATTAAAATTTATTGCAAAAGGAGAAGTCGTTGTCGTTCCTGTTGCCGGCGAAGTTATCTGGAAAGAAGAAGATGGAAGATATCCCATCGTTTCAAACATAGCGTCAACATTCCAGCAGGTTTCAAAAGAATTTTTTCCTCCACTAGAACCGCACATTTTTCCTCCCGCGTATCCGTTTGCATTTTGAAATCTGAAAATTCCATCGTTGTAGGGAGAGCAATTTTGGCAACCCCAACTGATATTGTATTTTGTATTTTCTGTTATCGTTGCCGAACAAGGGAATAATTCCCATTCTCCGTTTGTATTGTCTGTAAAAGTTGAAGTGTTGCGAGTAGTAGCACAGATTTCATCGCCTGTTGGAAAATTATTTGCATCGGCTAGGCGAAGAATAACCTCTGTATTATTTCCTCCCGGATTGCCTCTTTTTCCTAGTTTTAAAAGTATCTCCGACATAAAATAAGAGCTCCCGGCGGTGAATGTCTGCGACTTCCAGTAGTTTCCTCCGTATCCATCATAGCTATCATCTCCTGTATTAAAATAATCCTTTAATGTATCTGCCCTCACCTCTGTTTTTAGCACAAAAACACCTGTTAGGCAAGAGATTATTATTAAAACGATATAACATACCTTTTTCATAGCTTAGTTAACTGATGGAAAGTAAAAAAGAGGGCTAAAATACAAAGACAAGAGCCGAGAGCCATGCTTAATTGATTCCAATAGGGTAGCCCTTGAAATATAGCTATAACTTTATCAGAAAAATCAAAAGTGATCCCTGCCGGTACAGGAGAATTAAAAGCTGAAACAAAAACGCCCTCAATAAATTTAAAGGCAAAATAAAGGGGAGTAGTGAAAACTCCTACTATCGATTTTATTAAATAAAAAAGCCAAAGAATAAAAACGATGATATCGTTTGCTGAATGTAGCAGTCCATTCCAGTCCATTTTATGTTGCGTGTCTCCCTCTTATCACTCCGACCACTACTTCAAAAACTATTAAGCCGATACCGACACCGACGATCCCCAAAATTATCCACTTATTATCGTTGATTAAACCTCCTGCGTACGCTAACATCGCCTCGGTGTCGCTAGCCGTGAATGTATATAGCATAAATTATAACCAATTATCTTTTTTGTCTGATAGCCAAAAAGAACCTTTCTCTGTATATTTTTCTAACCATTGACCGAGCCAAAATTTATCCTTTTTCTTTATCCGGTCGACAACTTTTTTCGTTTCCCTTTTCTCTCTAAAAGAAGCCCATATATCGGAGCTTGAAATTTTTTTTACCATTAAAATTAAAACGGAAGAAAGAGGAAAGCCTAACTCTTTTATGCCACGACGAACAGCTAGGTTTATGCCGGTAGCAACCCCTCCCTAACGCTTTTTAGTGAGCTCTGATTAACCCGATTATTCTCTTAGCAGCCCAGAAGCCAAGAGGTAAGCCGATGGCTAAAATAATTAGCAATTTGACATCGGTTGTAATCTGTCCGGCATACGCCAATAAACCTGTGGCGTAGTCTTGACCGACTGTAAAAATAGGATTCATAAAGTTCCAATCTTTGCCAATCAATTTCGACCTTTTTGTTTCTCAAGGATTATTTTACCAATTCCGTAAATTAAAGCAAGGAAGCCAAAGACTATGAGGAGCCTTGAAAAATAATCTTCGGCTATGAGCATAAATTCTGTCATCGTTTTGTAAGAAAGTATAATAACGCAGCGAAAATACAAATCACCAAAATTGTCGCCATAAATTTATCCAAAATAGTGCCAAAAATTCCCTGTATTGCGAAAAAGA
>CAIXXY010000040.1 GCA_903923535.1 Candidatus Staskawiczbacteria bacterium
AAAAAAGAGAGGCTGAAGCAAAGTCTTACAAAGAAAAAGAAGAAAAGAGTATTTCTGAAGGGCTCAGCAAGTTAAAAATTGAGGGCGGAGGCGAGGAGGCGTTAGAATCAAAAATGCCATCGAGGGTGGAAAATCAAGAAGAAGGCGGAGTTCTTGGAAGAATAAACATACCGGTAGCAAAACGATTTTCAAGCAGTAGTTCACAGCAGATAGGTCCTATGGAAACTAAAGATGGAAGAAATATTATCAGCGCCAGTCCTATTCCCGAGGCATTAGTTTCAAAAAAGGAAATTAAAAATACAGATTCATCCGTATTCGGAGGCAAAGAAGAAATTTCCAGGATTAGTTTAAGGCACAAATTAAGATACGATCCTAAAATTTGGGAAGCCCAGAGAGATTTACGTATGAATTTGAGCCCGATGGAGAGAGTAAAATTGGAAAAAGAAACTTTCGCTCCAGTATATGGAAGAAATATTTCAAAAAAAGATTTAAAGCTTAATATAAAACGCCTGGGCAGAGAGTGGGCATCTACTACAGATATGAAGAGAAAGGAATTATTAAGGAAGGAAATAAAATTTTTCAAAAAAATAGGAGGAATAAAAGACTAATTATTTAATAGTATTGAATGACTTTAAAATATAAAACAAAGGCTTTTGTTTTTAGAAAGAATAACATAAATGAATCAGACAGAGTTTTTTCTGTTTTTAGTGATGATTTTGGCAGGTTGGATATCTTTGCTAAGGCCATAAGAAAAAATGCTTCTAAGCTGAGAAGCGGAATTGATATTTTTTTTATGTCAGAAATAGAATTTATACAAGGTAGAAATAAAAAAACTCTTACAGATGCTGTAGTAATAGATAAATTCAATAATCTATATCAGGACTTAGAAAAATTTAAAATTGCCAGCAGAATAGGAGAAATTTTAGATAATTTTATAAAAGGCGAAGAGAAAGACGAAGATATATTTAATTTAATAAATGAAATATTTTATAAATTAAATGACCAGGATTTGAAAATTAAAAAAGACGCATTGATATATTACTATTTTTTATGGAATGCCCTTTCTTTGCTAGGTTATCATTTAGAAGTTCAAAAATGCGCAAGCTGCCATGAAAAATTAAATCCATATAATATTTATAATTTTTGCCCTACGGGGCAGCCCGTAGCGAGCCAGCAGGCAAGCGGAGGAAATTACATAAATCCAGCAATTTCGCTAAGGTCGCTCGAGGCGACATTTAATCTTCGCGAAACTGCGCAGGAATCGCAAAGCGATGGGGATTTCTATTTTTCCAGCAAAGAAGGTGGTATTATTTGCGGTAATTGCGCGAATATAAAAAAAACCGAAGGTCCTGAGCCGTGCCGAAGGATAAATTCAGATATTGTAAAAATATTAAGAATTATTTTATCAAAAGATTGGCAGACAATGTCTAAATTAAAAATTGAGCCATATTCTAAAAGGTTGTTAGAAGATATTTCAGAAAATGTTATCCATACATTTTGTCCATCTTAATTTTAAATGATACAATAAAGTAAATGCATCGCCTCGATTGAAACAATAAGGCAATCGATAGCCTTCTATATAATTTATATATGAAGGGTATGTGTCCATATATTATGTTTTAATCTCGGCATGAATTTACTCGCTTGCTCGCAAATTCATGAGTAAAAAAATATTTTTAATCATATTTATAATTATTGTCGCGGTTTTCGGCATATTTTTGTATTACAGGGAGGGCATGTTTTCAAAGGAAATTTTAAAGCTGGAAATTTTAGGTCCTGATACAGCTAAAATAGGAGACGAAATAGAATATACTGTAGTGTATAAAAATAATGGCAATTTTGTTTTACAAAATCCAAAATTAACATTTGTTTTGCCAGATAATTCTTTGACCGAAGATAGCAAGACAATAATTGTCAAGAACTTAAATGATATATATCCAGGAAACCAAGAATCAGTAAAATTAAAAACTCGTCTTTTAGGAAAAGATGGTGACTTAAAAACTGCCAAAGCATCTCTTTCTTATATACCTAAAAATATAACTGCTACTTATGAATCAAATACCACTTTTATCACTAAAATTGATGCAAGCCCCATCACTTTAGATTTTGATCTGCCCACCAAAACAGAACAGGGAAAAAGTCTGCAATATGCAATTAATTATTTTTCAAATGTAGATTATCCATTAGAAAATCTTAGCATAAAAATTGACCCTACGCCTGGTTTTGATTTTGTTTCTTCAGATCCAGAATCTTTAGACAATTCAGAATGGAAATTGCAAACTTTAAATAAGGCACAAGGAGGAAGAATTAGTATTTCGGGCAAAGTTTCAGCTACTACTAATCAAAATTTAACATTTTCTGCTGAACTTGGAATGTGGCAAAATGGAAATTTTATTATAATAAAACAAATTAATACAAACGTGCAGGTTATACAGCCGTTGTTATCTATTTCTCAACAAGTTAATGGTTCAGCTTCTTATGTTGCTTCTCCTGGAGAAACTCTTCATTATCAGATTTTTTTCACAAATATAGGATCTACTCCTTTTGATAATTTATTTATGGTTGCAAAACTTGATAGTTCGGCATTAGATATTTCTACGATACAAGCCCATCAAGGCGGGCAAGTGCAGCCTAATGATAATATGATTGTCTGGGATCACAACCAGGTGCCTCAATTAAATCATCTAGATGTCCAACAGGAAGGAGAAATTGATTTTGATGTAAAAGTGAAAGACGATTGGAATCCTTCTGGGGCTGATGCAAATAATACAGTAATAACTGATGAAATAAATATTTCCCAAATTACCCAGAAGTTTACAATAAAATTAAATTCTGGATTGATGATTTCTCAAAAAGGATATTATAAAAATTCAGATATTTCAAATTCAGGGCCTATTCCGCCTGAAGTAGGCAAAGCAACTACATATACAATAAATTGGGAAATTAAAAATTATTTTAATGATACAAAAAATGTTAAAGTAAAAGTAATTTTACCAAAAAATGTCAGTTTAACCGGCCAAATTTTACCACAGGATGAATTATCAAACTTTTCTTTTGATTCTCAAAGTAGAGAAATTGTCTGGTCAGTTGGTGACATTGCAGCAGGTACAGGAGTAAATGGAGACCCTGTCACTCTTTCTTTTCAAATTTCTTTAACTCCGGACAATTCGCAGAAAGGATTGACAACATCTTTGATAGGACCTGCCCAAATTTCAGGAGAAAATCAATTTACAAATACCACAATCACATCCCAAGATTCTGGAATAGATACAAGTTTGCCAAATGATTTTGCAAATTCTGGTGGCGGAATTATCCAATAATTATAAAATTTTTCTTTATTAAAAGCCACAGGATATTTCTGTGGCTTTTAATATATTGATTTTTTTTCGCTAAGCAGTAGAATAAATTAACTTTTAAATTTAAAAAATAAAAATAAATGGATAAAAAACTTTTTTATGATTTGGTAGAGACCCATGGAACTCCTCTTTTAATCATAGACCATAATAAGATAAGAAAAAATTATTTAGAGTTCAGGGAAAAACTTCCTCGTGTTCAAATTTATTATGCGGTAAAAGCCAATTCAGAAACAGAGATAATAAAAACTTTGTATAATTTAGGTTCAAGCTTTGATGTAGCCTCTTTGCATGAATTCAATCTTGTTTTTAATTTAATAAAAAATCTTGAACCTAAAAAATTACAAAATTTTGTTTGGAACAATATTATTTATGCAAACACAGTTAAAAAACCAGACTCCTTACATTTTTTAAATTTATATAAGCCTCTTTTGACCTATGATAGCGTTGAAGAAATGGAAAAAATAAAAATACATTGTCCAGAGGCTGGATTATTATTAAGGATAAAAGTTTCAGATGAAGGCTCTGTCGTAAAATTTGCTAATAAATTTGGCATTGATCCTAAGCTATCAGTAGACTTAATAGAAAAAACAATAAAAACAGGATTAGGTGTTGAAGGTATAAGTTTTCATGCAGGAAGCCAGTGCAATAATCCGCAAAATTTTGTAAAGGCATTACAGTCAGTTGCAGATATATTTGAAGAAGCAGAAAAGAGAGGATGCATAATAGGAGAAACTGTAACTACAGGAAGTCCTATAAAAATTGTAGATCTCGGAGGAGGTTTTCCTGTACAATATAATGGAACAGAACAGTCTTTTATAGAATTGACTAATATAATAAACAAAGAATTAGACAGACTTTTTTCTGTAGACAAAACTTTAATAATAGCAGAGCCAGGAAGATTTTTAGTGGCGAATGCTGGCACGGTAATTTCTAGTGTTATATTAGCGAAACATTCAACAGAAATGCCTTGTTATCATCTTGATGATGGTCTTTATCATACTTTTTCAGCTATAATGTATGATCATCTTGAGGCAGATTTAAAATCTTTTAAAGATTGGGAAAAAAATATTGAATCTAAAGTTTTTGGTCCAACTTGTGATGGATTGGACGAACTTTCAGAAAATTCTTATATTCACGGTTCCAAAAATGCTTTTTTGCCAAGATTAAGCGAAGGAGATTTAATATATCAGGAAAATATCGGGGCATATTCAAATGCGTCAGCAACGCATTTTAATGGTTATCCCCCTGCAAAAATTATTCATATTAATAATTAAAAAATATGCAAAAAATAAAATTTGACAATAATATTTTGATTATAGGATACGGATCGGTTTCTCAATGTACGATCCCTATTTTATTAGATCATATAGATATCGCTTTAGATAAGATAACTATTTTAGATATTGAAGATAAGTCAGCCAGTTTGAAAAAACTCACTGAAAGAGGAATCAAATTTGTTCAAAAAAAGATAACTCCAGATAATATAGATTCTGTTTTGCAAAAATATGCCGGAAATAACGGATTGATTATTGATTTGGCATGGAATATCGGAGCCAAAGATATTTTAAGATGGTGCCATGATCACAATACTTTGTATGTGAATACGTCTGTTGAATTATGGGATCCTTCCGCCCCAACGGAAATTTTTGATAAGACTCTTTATTGGAGACAGATGCAATTAAGAGATCTTATTAAAAATTGGCCGGCAGATTCTGTAACAGCTGTTGTAGACCATGGCGCAAATCCGGGAATGATTTCTCATTTTGCAAAGCAGGGATTGTTGGATATCGCAGACCAAGTAATCAAAGAAAATAAAGCTTCTGCAACTGACTTAGAAAAAATAAAAGAATATAAATTAAAATTTGATTTTGCGCATTTGGCGCAAATTTTGGGAGTAAAAGTGATACATTGTTCTGAAAGAGATACACAGATAACAAATAAACCAAAAGAAGTGGATGAATTTGTTAATACTTGGTCTATTGAAGGTTTTCGCGAAGAAGGCACAGCTCCCTCTGAAATGGGATGGGGCACTCATGAAAAAACTTTGCCCGCCCTCGCACACAAGGCGCCTTATGGTCCTAACAACCAGATATTTTTGGCAAGAATGGGAATAAATACTTGGGCAAGGTCTTGGGTGCCTGAGGTTGGTGAAATAGAAGGTATGATTGTAAGGCATGGAGAAGCATTTGGAATTTCAGACAGATTAACGGTCTGGGAAAATGAAAAAGCAGTTTATAGACCAACAGTTCATTATGTTTATATGCCATGCCACGAGGCATTATCTTCATTGGTTGAGTTAAAAGCTAGAAGATATAAAATACAGCCTAAATTAAGGATTTTAGAAGATGAAGAAATAACTTCTGGTAAAGATATTTTGGGAGCATTTTTAATGGGTCATGCATTTAATTCATGGTGGACTGGAACATCTTTAAGCATTGAACAGACCAGAGAATTGGCTCCTGGACAAAACCCAACTACCTTACAAGTGGCAGCTGGAATTATATCCGCAGTAAGATATATGATAGAAAATCCAAAGAAAGGGCTTTTGATTCCAGATGACCTGCCCCATGATTTTGTTTTAGAAATAGCCAAGCCTTATTTGGGAGATTTTATTTCTACCAAATCAGATTGGACGCCATTGAAGAACAGAGAAATTTTCTTTACAGAAAATAAAGAATCAGCTCCAGATAGTGATCCGTGGCAATTCCATAATTTTATGCCATTACTATAAGCTGATAAATCTTGAATTTATAGTTTTAAAAGGTTAAGATTATAAAATCTTAACCTTTTAATTAATTTTATGATGAAAAAAGAAGAAAAAAATGCAGAATTAATGGAAAAAATTGTATCTTTATGCAAGAGAAGGGGTTTTATATTTCCTGGCTCAGAAATTTACGGAGGCCTGGCTAATAGTTATGACTATGGTCCTTTAGGAACTGAATTATTTTATAATATCAGAGATTTATGGTGGAAAAAATTTGTTCATAATAGAGATGATATGGTTGGAGTGAGAGGACCCATCATAATGAATCCAAAAGTCTGGGAAGCTTCTGGTCATATAAAAAATTTCACAGATCCATTAGTGGAATGTAAAATCTGCCACGCGAGAATCCGTTCTGATAAACCGCAAGACATAAAAGATCATGAAAAAAGCCATAAGGAAAAAGTAGAATGGACAGAAGCCAAAAATTTTAATTTGATGTTCAAAACTTTTATCGGTACAACAGAAGATAGCACTTCTACTGCTTATTTGCGAGGTGAAACAGCACAGACAATGTTTACTGATTTTAAATTAATTATGGATTCGGCAAGAAGAAAATTACCTTTTGGGATAGCGCAAATCGGCAAATCTTTTAGAAATGAAATTACAACAGGAAATTTTATATTTAGGACAAAAGAATTTACTATCGCTGAATTTGAATATTTTGTTAAACCGAACGAAGATGAAAGATCTTTTTCAGAACTTTTACAATATCAGCAAGAATTTTTTACCAAAGATCTTAATCTTGAAAAAGGAAATTTAAAAATAGTTGAATTAGGAAAAGATGAGTTAGCTCATTATTCAAAAAGAACAGTTGATACTTATTATAATTTTCCTTTTGGCTGGGATGAAATTGGCGGGATAGCAAATCGTACGGATTATGATTTAAATAATCATATATCAATGTCTGGCCAAAATCTCACCTATAGGGACGAAGAAACAAAAGAAGAATTTATCCCTTATGTTATAGAACCTACATTCGGATTAGATAGAATAATGTTAGCTGTGCTGTCTGATGCATACAAAGAAGAGGAAGACCGGGTCGTTTTGAAATTAAAGCCAAGTTTGGCTCCATATAAGGTTGCAGTGTTTCCTCTTCTGAAGAATAAGCCAGAATTAGTTGAAAAAGCGCAGGAAGTTTATTATTTATTAAAGAAAAATTTTAATGTGGCTTTTGACGATAGGGGAAATATTGGAAAGAGATATTACAGTCAAGATGAAATTGGAACTCCATTTTGCGTAACAATAGATTTTGATACATTAGAAAACGATGATGTGACCGTAAGAGACAGGGATACAATGAAACAGGAAAGGATAAAGATTAGCGAATTGCAAGCATTTCTAAATGAAAAACTTATTTAAAAAAGCCGAAGGTCCTGAGCGAAGTCGAAGGATTGCAGCTATAGTTCCGGCTTTAAATGAAGAATCAAATGTCGGGAATGTTTTAAAAGTTCTTTTAAGTTCAAAAATTTTAGATGAAGTTATTTTAGTGGATGATGGCTCAACTGATAAAACTGCAGAAATCGGAAAAAAATTAGGGGCTAAGGTTGTAAGATTGGAAAAAAACAAGGGTAAGGGAAATGCAATGAGGCAGGGGTTGAAAGCAACTGATGCAGAAATTATTATTTTTTTTGACGCAGACTTAATTGGCCTAACAGATAATCATATTGTTTCCTTGGTAAATCCTATTTTAAAAAATGAAGTTGATATGTGTGTTGGAGTAAGGGGAAGATTGTTCGGCCTGCCAAGATTAATTATAAATATAGATCCTTTAATGGCTATCGGCGGAGAAAGAGCTATTAAAAGGCATTTATTAGAAAATATCCCAGAAAAGTTTATACAGGGATTTGCAGTAGAGCCATCTCTTAATTATTATTGCATAAAAAATAAACTGCGCATAAAATATGTAATATTGCCAGATTTATCTATAATAATCAAAGAAAAAAAATGGGGATTTTATAAAGGATTTATAGGCCGCATAAAAATGATGTGGCAAATAATAAAAATTAGATTAACATTAATAAATCAAAATGAATCCATATAAAAAAACAACAATAGCCTCGAGATACGAAATGCCTTACGAACGATTTTGTTTTGGTTTTCAGCCGAGACGAAGCAAAAATTTTGAGCTTGATGCCAAAGGCATCGGCGAAAGATTTTTGCAAAGTCGTAGGCAAAACCAAAATAATAAGAGTTTAAGGCCATTTCATATTTCGAGGCTTGATAATGGGTTAAGGATTATCACGATTCCGATGGAAAATGCCAATAGCATTACGGTCTTGATATTGATCGGCACTGGTTCCAAATACGAGACGAAAGATATAAATGGAATTTCTCATTTTTTAGAGCATATGTTTTTTAAAGGCACAAAGAAAAGGCCTAATACTTTAAAAATTTCAGAAACATTGGATTCAGTCGGCGGAGAATATAATGCTTTTACATCAAAAGAAGTTACTGGTTTTTGGGCAAAAGTCGATAAGAAACATTCTGACGTTGCGTTAGATTGGATTTCTGACATATTTTTAAATTCCAAGTTTGATGAAAAAGAAATGGAAAGAGAGAAAGGCGTGATAATCGAGGAAGTGAATATGTATTTGGATACTCCTATGGCTTATATCGGCGAACTTTGGGAAAAACTTTTATATGGAGATACGCCTGCCGGTTGGAGGGTTATAGGAGAAAAAGAAAATATATTGAGCTTTAACAGAAAAAAAGTTTTAGATTATTATCAATCGCATTACTCGCCTTTTAATACAATAGTTTGTGTTGCAGGAGCTATAACCCAAGATAAAATTGAAGAAAAGATAAAAGGTTATTTTAAAGATATAAAAAAGAATAGAGAGCCTCAAAAAATAAAGGTAAAAGAAAACCAATCAGAGCCAGAAATTCTATTACACAATAAAAAAACAGATCAGACACACTTTTGTTTAGGAGTCAGGGCTTATGATTTATTCGATAAAAGAAAATATGCATTAGCTTTGCTGTCTGTTATTTTAGGAGGAAATATGAGTTCACGGCTTTTTATAAAAGTAAGAGAAAGAAATGGCTTGGCATATTCTATACATACTTCAGCTGATAATGCCACAGATACTGGATATTTAGTAACGCAGGCAGGCATTGATCATAAAAATTTGGAAAAATCTATAAAATTAATTTTACAGGAATATAAAAATTTAAAAGACAAAAAAATTACAGAAAAAGAATTGCAAAAAGCAAAAGATTATTTAAAGGGAATTACGTCTTTATCTTTGGATTCTTCAGACAGCCAGGCTTCTTTTTATGCCATTCAAGAATTGCTGGAAAAAGATATTTTAACGCCAGAAGAAAAGTTTAAAAAAATTGACAAAGTTTCTGCAGATGATATAAATAAAATAGCAAAAGATATATTTTTACCAGAAAAATTAAATTTAGCTGTCATAGGACCAGTTGATCAATCAGATTCTGAAAAATTGAAGCAATTATTAAGATTATAATAGTTATACATTATGGAAAAAGGCCAAACATTAGATATCTCTTGGGAAGCTATAATCAAAGTGTTTATAGCAATTTTTGTTTTTTATATTATATATTTAGCCAGAGAAATAGCCCTTTGGTTCTTTTTTGGTTTGGCTATTTCTATTTTGCTTGAGCCTGCAATTAATTTTTTAAGAAAATTATGGATACCTAAAATGATAGCCATAATTATGATATATGTTTCTGTTTTAGGTTTATTGGGACTTATGGTATATATGACAGCTCCAATTTTTATTGTAGAACTAAAGGAATTTTCCAATTATCTGCCGAATTACTTTAATAAAATAAATCCTATTCTTCAGCAACTTGGAATAGATTTTTCTCAAAGTTTCAACGAATTTACAGGTTCCTTAGTTGGGGGATTAGAACAGAGCTCGCGGGGAATAATGAATGCAATTATAGCATTTTTCGGAGGACTATCATCAGCTGTAGTTATTCTGACGATTGCCTTCTTTTTATCGTTAGAGGATAAGGGCCCTGAAAGATTTTTAGCCCTTATTTCTCCTCGAAAATATCAAGAAAATATTGTTTTATTTTTTGAAAAAGCCCAGATAAAGGTTGCTGGCTGGTTTGGGGCAAGAATAATAGCCTGTATTTTTGTTGGTATAGGCTCATTTATTGTTTTTTATATATTCGGTGTAGAGTATGCCTTTTTATTAGCCCTTATTTCTGGAGTTTTGAATTTTGTCCCGTACATAGGTCCGCTGACAACAGCTATACTGCTGCTTATATTTGTGATGGTTTCTTCTGGATCATGGCTTATAACTCTGTATGTTTTACTTGCAATTTGGGCGGTTCAAGCCATAGAAAACAATCTTTTAACGCCTTTTCTTATGAAAAAAATGATCGACATTCCGCCGGTCTTGGTTTTAGTTTCTTTGTTTTTGGGAGCCGAGATATTCGGATTTCTGGGAATGATTTTTGCAGTTCCCGTTTTTGGAATTATTTATGAGTTTACAAAAGAGTTTTTAGAAAAGAGAAGAGAGGGAGTGATTGAGTCAGATTAAATTTTGTATTATTTCTTATATTTTTAAAATTTAATTTGTCTTCATTTATCTCTTACGCTAATAATGAACGGTCGGTCATTATTAGCGTAAGAAGTTTTTTATGGATATTTTTTTAAAAATTAATTTATGAGAAAAATAGGAAAAAATTCGTTAACTAACAAAATATTTGATTGTTTAATAGAAAAATCAAAAGATCTTTTTGATTTGAGCCTTGTGATAATGTTTGATCCGAGAGAATTAACAAAAGGAATGGGTCTTTATAGAAATTACAATGCTCGGCCATTATCTCAAAAAATTTATGATTTAAGAAAAAGTCCATATTTTAAATTTAAGGATGATAAATTTTATTTGACCAAAAAGGGTAGAATGGAAATTATTAGGAAAATTATAAAAAAGAAAAAAGAGGATAGAAAGAAGTGGAATGGCAAATGGATGGGAATTATGTTTGATATTCCTGAGGTGAATAGGAGAGAAAGATGTTTTTTAAGGAAAGAACTCCGATGGATTGGTTGTAAGGAAGTTCAAAAAAGTGTTTGGTTAACACCTCTTGATATAGAAAAAGAATTATTAACTATTTTAGAATTGTGGAAAAATGATTTTAAAGGAGATATAAAGTTTTTTAAAATAGATAAAATTACAGACCATAAAAAACTACAAAGTTATTTTAAAATTTAAACAAAGTGGTGGTATCCGTCGATGATTATTTTTACGCTAATAATGAACGGTCGGTCATTATTAGCGTAA
>CAIXXY010000041.1 GCA_903923535.1 Candidatus Staskawiczbacteria bacterium
AAGAATATTTTGATATTAGTAATATTAGTGATTTTATTAGCGGGTTCTTTATTCT
Source organism: Candidatus Staskawiczbacteria bacterium (assembly GCA_903923535.1). Taxonomy (GTDB): domain Bacteria; phylum Patescibacteriota; class Minisyncoccia; order Minisyncoccales; family Staskawiczbacteraceae; genus XYD1-FULL-39-28. The sequence goes on from CAIXXY010000041.1 coordinate 56, forward strand.
ATTTTATTGGTTTAAAACAAAAGAATCAAATTGAAAAACAAAATCTAATTATATCAGAGTCTTTTGTGCAGGGATCGTTGAGCGCTACATATCTATTTGAAGACAGGACATTTTTAAGGATAATCGAACGTTCCCAGGAGGCACAATGTTATGAGGGAGAACTTTCTTCTGATCAGTACAATTCCTTTATAGATTATGTTAAATCCAAAGGTTTGCTGAATATAAAAATAACGCAAAAGGATGATTTGGGTCTTATGTGCGAGAGCAGTTACCAAGTTCAAATAACAATTGACAATAAGAGCAATTTATTTGACTGGCCTTGTGCTTATGAAGATTCAGAATCAACAAAAAAAGTATCATCAATAATAGGAGATGTATTTAATAAATTAGATGAACTAAAAAATAACTCAAAACAAGTATGCAGGGTAGGCGGATTTATTAAAACATTTGATATTGGAAGTTGCGCTGAATATGCCAGAGAAAATCATTTATCGGAATATAAATATAAAAGTTATAATTTATCTGATTTGGACCCGTTACTAAAGAAAAGTCTGATTAATGAAGGTGCTTATGTGTATATAGGGCCAATTGATAAAATAAAAGAATCATACAACAGGATGAATTATGCAATAGATGGCCATTGCTATATTGTGTCTTTATCTGAATTCGATGGGAACATATTTAGATGGTATGATGATATACTTAGAGAAAAAAATAAATAATCAAAAAATATAAGCTATGTATGATATTATAACATTTGGATCAGCGGCGCAGGATATTCATTTAAAATCCAAAGCATTTAAAATTATAAAAGACCCTTCGGCAGGTTCAGGACAGGATGAAAAGATTTTTGCAACGGGCCAAGGTATTTGCCTGGCTTTGGGTTCTAAAATTGATATTGAAGATATTATTTTTACATCCGGCGGGGGCGGGACAAATACTGCCGCCACTTTTGCAAAACAGGGATTTAAAACAGCTTTTTGCGGAGCAATAGGAGTTGATTCTGCAGGTCTTGAAATTGTCAGAGAATTGAAACAAATGAGAATTGATGCAAGATTTATTGTAAAAAAGAAAGAAAAACATACCAATCATTCAATTATTATTTCTAGCACCGGAAAGGACAGGACAATTTTAGCTTACAGGGGAGCGTCTGATATGTTAAATAAAAAAGATATTCCATGGAAAAAAATAAAAAACACAAAATGGTTTTATTTAGCTCCATTAACTGATTTATTGTGCGACGAATTTGGCGAAATTGTTAATTTTGCTTATGAGAATAAAATAAAAGTTGCAATAAATCCCTCTATACAGCAATTGTCATTGCCAGAAGAAAAATTAAAAAATATTTTCAGCAAAGTTGATATTTTATTTTTAAATCAAGAAGAAGCTTCATTTTTGACAAAGATTCCATTTCAAGAAGAGCAAAATATATTTAAAAAAATCAGCGAAATATGTCCCAACATCGCTGTTATGACAAAAGGCGGAGATGGAGTACTCGTGTCTGATGGAAAATATTTATATTCAGCGCCGACAAATGCAGGCCGAAAAATTGTTGATACAACCGGCGCCGGAGATTCATTCGCTTCCGGATTTTTGTCCGATTATATAAGATATAATGGCGATATTGAAAAAGCTATCCAATTAGGAATTGCCAATTCTGAAGCAAATTTGTCGGAAGTCGGAGCAAAAACAGGCCTTTTAAATAAAGATTCAGAATTTGAGAGAGTACAAGTTTTGAAAGAAAACAATTTATAAAAAATGGCATTCACCCTCACACCAAACGAGTTACGATTTTTTCCAAAGTGTGTGAGGGATTATATAAACTAAAACAATAATTAAATACGAACGAGAGAAATAATTTTAAGATTTAAAAATCTTTAAATAATAAACTCGTTATGGTGTGGGGGTGAAAAATATAAAATATTATTTAGAAAAGGCGCGGAAAGAACAGTGGGCGATAGGTCAGTTTAATTTTTCTGATTTTACGCAGATGAAGGCGATAGTAAGCAAGGCGTCTGAATTGAAATCTCCGGTAATTTTAGGTACATCAGAAGGCGAAAGTAAATTTTTTGGTTTGGAGGAAGCTGTGGCTTTAAGAAATGTTTTAAGGAAGAAAACCCGTTCGGCAGGCTCAGGGCAGGCCGGCCTGCCGATATTTTTGAATTTAGACCACGGCCATTCCTTTGAATATTTAAAACAGGCAATTGATGCCGGATATGACATGGTTCATTTTGACGGCTCAAAATTGCCTTTGGAAGAAAATATAAAAATTACAAAAGAAGTTGTAAAATATGCAAAATGGCGTGGCGTTATGGTAGAAGGGGAAGTTGGCAGAATTGGAACAGATGCTTCAAAGCTTTATTCAGAGAAATTTGAAATAAAAGAAGAAGACCTGACAAATCCATTGCAAGCTCAAGAATATGTAGATAAAACAAGAGTGGATTTATTGGCAGTTTCAATCGGGAATTTCCATGGAATTGAAATTTCCGGAATTGATCCTAATTTAAGATTGGACATATTAGCAAAGATAAATGAAGCCCTTCGACAAGCTCAGGGTAATACTAAAAATATATTTTTAGTATTACATGGCGGATCTGGAACTCCGGAAGATGATATAAAAGAAGCTATAAAAATAGGAATTGTCAAAATAAATATCAATACAGAATTGAGGTTGGCTTTTTCTGGAAACTTAAGAAGATTTTTAGATGCTAATCCGGAAGAGGTGACTCCTTATAAATTTTTGATAGATGCTGAAAATTCGGTTGAAAAGGTCGTTGAGCGTAAAATAGGATTGTTTGGAAGTGGAAATAAGATATAGGTATTTACATTTTAGGGGAAATATACTATATTAAGACATAACACTAATCTACGGAAAATATTCTAATCTACGGAAATACGAATTCGCATTTTTGTAGATTAGAATAAGATTTGTAGATTAGTATTATTATTTTATGGCAAAGATAAAATTAGAGAGAGAAAAGTGTATTGGATGCGGTTCATGCCAGGCATTATGCCCTAGTCATTTTGAATTAATAGATGATGGCAAATCTCATATTAAAGGAGCTGAGAAAAAAGAGATAGAGGAATTAGAAGTTTCAAAATTAGGATGCGCTGAATCAGCTGCAGAAGCATGCCCGGTACAATGCATTTATATAGAGAAGTAGTATCGATACGAATATACTAATTTACTAATAATACTAATATGCATTCGTCATTCGTATAATTAGTATTTATTCGTATATTAGCATCGATACCGCGAAGCGATTATGATTAAACTTAATGCGAAAATTAGAGAAGAGAAAGGCAGAAAAACCAATGCCTTGAAGAGATCCGGCAGAATACCTGCCGTTGTTTACGGTCACAAAATAAAAAATATTTCATTGGATGTTGACTATAAAGAGTTTCAGAAAATTTTAAGAGAAGCCGGAGAAAGCTCATTAATAGAGCTTAATATAGAGGGCGACAAGGAAAAAAGGCCGGTTTTAGTCCATGATCTGCAAAAAGACCCGGTTACAGATAAATTTATACATATTGATTTTTTCCAAATATCTTTGAAAGAAGAAGTGCAGGTAAAAGTTCCATTGGTTTTTGAAGGAACATCTTTGGCTGTGAAAGATTTAGGCGGAACTTTGATTAAAAACATTTCAGAGTTGGAAATTAAGGCTTTGCCTCAGAATCTTCCCCATGAAATTAAAGTTTCTATAGATGGATTAAATACATTTGAAAATCATATTTTAGTGAAAGATTTAAATTTGCCAAAAGATATTAAAGTTTTAGCAAAGCCTGATGAGATCATAGTTTCTGTGGCTCAGCCGGCTAAAGTTGAGGAAGAATTAGCTAAGGAAATTGAAGAAAAGGTTGAAGATGTAGAAAAGGTTGTTAAAGAAAAGAAAGAAGCTGAAGTGGTGGAGGAATCAAAGGAAGAAAAAGCCCAGTAGAAGAATTTTGGCAGCCAGCCCGCATAAAGCGGGCTGTTTTAATAAGAGCCCCAGTAGAGCAAAGCTCACTACGGAGCAGGCCAAAATTATCTACTGGATTAGTCCCGTAGTGAAATTTGACTTTTATCATAAACTCATCAACGGCTCAACAGCGACCGTCGTTGAGCCGTTGATGAGGCTGTCAAATTTCTACTATACGGGAAAAAGAAAACAGAAGAAGTTTGGGGGTCCAAAAAGAGGCAAAAGAGGAGAAAAAATAATTATTTAGAACAGCTTCGAATTTTCGGGGTTGTTTTTTTACAAAAAAAATGGATAATAAGAATATAGAACAGATTTAATATATGAATATATGAAAAAATACCTGCTATTTAATTGCTTTGCAATTACAAGGAGTACAGCGACTGGTTATATTTTATTACTATCGGTCATGCTAACTAGTTTAGCTGGTTTTTCCTGCCTGCCGGCAGGCAGGGTCTTTGCCGATGATATAGGAACTCAATGCGCTGCAATTTCTGAATCTACTAATGGATGCCCCAATATGAGTTCAGCTGACTGCAAGGTTTTATTGCAAAAATGCGCTGATTACTATGACCAGCAGTCCGCACAATTAGCTCAAGATATTACAAAAACATCCGCACAAAAAAATACACTACAAAGCGCAATTTCAAAATTAAAAAATAAAATATCAAGTTTAGAAGCTGATATAAATCAGGGCAAAATTATGGTAAAAGATTTGAATATTCAGATATCAGACACGCAAGTTTCTATAGATAAAACTACTGCTGATATCCAAGATTCTCAAGCACAGATAGCTGCTATTTTACAATCCGTTTATGAAGAAGACCAGAAGCCAGCCTTCGTTATTTTATTTGAAGGCGATCTTTCAGATTTTTTTAGCAACTTGGCATATTTAGACAGCCTTAATTCGCAAGTGAGCAATCTTTTAGACACCACTAAAAATTTAAAATCATATCTTTCTGGACAGCAAGTTAAAATGAGCAATAATGTAGACCAACTGCAAAAAACCGTGGCATTACAAACGTTGCAGAAAAAACAGAATGAAAAAGACCAGCAGCAACAGAATCAATATTTGAAGCTGACAGAAGAGCAGTATCAGCAACAATTAAAAGACAAAAAGGATGCAGAAGCCAAAGCGACAAAAATAAAATCCATGCTCTTCCAAGTTGCCGGCGTTACCCAAGCGCCAACTTTTGGCCAAGCAATAGATATTGCAAAAGCAGTTGCTAATTTAGTGCCAATACGGCCTGCATTTTTATTGGCGGTCCTTAGCCAAGAATCAGCTCTTGGCAAAAATGTGGGCAGTTGTTTACTGACTGATTCAGCAACGGGAGCTGGCAAAAGAAAATCATCCGGAGCTGCAGTTCCTAATCTTTTAAAACCTACAAGAGATTTGCAGCCGTATTTAAACACTGTTGCATCTTTGGGAAGGGATCCATATAATTCAATACTTTCGTGTCCAATATCTTCTCGTTATGACGGCGGATCCATGGGGCCAGCTCAATTTATACCATCAACATGGGTTTTATTTGCTGACAGATTAAAAAGCTTGCTTGGCCAGACAGCAGACCCATGGGCTATAAAAGACTCTTTTACTGCTTCAGCGCTTTATCTTTCTGATTTAGGAGCTTCAGCGCAGACAACATCGGCTGAGTCAACCGCTGCATATCATTATAATGGATCAGGGAATATGGCTAGAGTTTATTCCCGAAGCGTTATGACCAGAGCGAATTGCATTCAAACTTTTATTGATAGTAGTACAATGACTTCTGGCTGCCAAAGCCTCATACTTGGCGGCTAAAAATATCAACAAAAAATCCGTGCTGAGTTTATCGAAGTACGGATTTTTTATTCTTGATTTTCTTCTGTTTTATTAGTTTTAAAAGCCTTAATGACTGGTTCCAAATCTCCATTAATAATTGTTTCTAAATTGTGCCAGGATTTATTTATGCGATGGTCTGTGATTCTGTTTTGAGGATAATTGTAAGTTCTTATTTTTTCAGATCTTTTTGCCCATCCAATCTGCTCCCTGCGCTCTGATGTTAATTTTGATAAATCCGCTTCCTCTTGCGCTTGCAAAATACGTGCAGCCAAAAGAGTTAGGGCAGTTTCTTTATTTTGTAATTGGTTTCTTTCTGATTGGCAGGTTACAACAAGTCCAGAGGGTTTATGCACAATTCTAACTGCTGATTCTATTTTATTTACATTCTGTCCGCCGGGGCCCGAAGACCTGAATGTTGAAATTTCCAAATCGCTTGGATTTATGCTTACATCTGTTTTTTTAGGTTTTAATAAAACAGCCACTGTTGCAGTTGAAGTATGAACCCTGCCTTGTTTTTCTGTTTCCGGCACGCGCTGAACTCTATGAACTCCGCCTTCATTTTGCAGTTCGTCGTAAACTCCAGTTCCGGATAATTCAAAAATAATTTCTTTATATCCGCCAATTGATGACTGGTTAGAGTCTAAAACTTTTTCTTTCCAGCCCTTTGTCTGGCCGTATCTTGAATACATTCTATATAAATCGCGCGCAAAAAGCCCGGCCTCATCTCCGCCGGTTCCAGCCCTAATCTCTATAATTACAGCTTGCTTCTCAGAGCTTACGGACGTCATACGTCCGTCAGATTCTTCTGGTCTGTAATTTTTCCAATCTTCAGGAGTGAATTTTGAATAATCTAATTCCATGAGCGAGGCGAATGGAATTATGCCGTCATTAAAACATGATATATCGTATACATTATTGCTTTAATGACGGCGATGCCTTTCGCTGTCTATTCTATTTAAGTAATATATCATAAATTCTTGATTTTGAAAATAGATTGTGTTAAATAAAGTTATGGCGAGTATAGGAAGTACAACTTCCGCGTAATGGCGAAGAGTTCGTAATGTGATGGATGTTCTCCATCTTACGACCTGTACCCGCCTTTTTTTATTTTCCAGTTGACTATTGCCTTTTCAAGAAAAGTTTGTTAATATAATGAACATAATACTAATCTACGGAAAATATTCTAATCTACGGAAATATGAATTCGCATTTTCGCGCAATTAGTATAAGATTTGTAGATTAGTATTATATTTATTTATGAAAAAAGATATACATCCAACTTATTACAAAAAGGCATCAGTCCGCTGCGCATGCGGGAATACTTTTATTGTTGGTTCTGCAAAAGAATTTATAGAAACTGAGGTCTGCGCCAAGTGCCATCCTTTTTATACAAAACAGGAAAAGGTTATGGACACATTGGGAAGAGTGCAGAAATTTAAAGAAAGATTGGAAAAGAAATCTACAACAGTTAAAAGAGTTAAAAATCCAAGAGCTAAAAAAGGCGAGAAATAAAGCAGTCATTAGATTGTTTGTGTAATTTTTGAGTTCTAATCCTTTCTGGATTTGCCCTCACGAAATTATATGATAATTTCTCAAAAAAATAAATGGCAAAAGATATAAATTTGTCGGTAGAAGAAATGGAGAAGGCAGGTGTTAATTTTGGACATAAAGTTTCAAGATTGCACCCGAAAATGAAATCTTATGTTTCAGGCGTTAAAAACAGCGCTAATACTTTTGATTTGGAAAAAACCAAAAAAGAGCTTGAAAAAGCGTTGGCATTTGTTTCCAAAATCGTTTCTGAAGGAAAGGCAATAGTTTTTGTCGGAACAAAAATCCAATTAAAGGCTATAATAAAAGATGCCGCCGAAGAATGTGGAGTTCCGTATGTTACAGAAAGATGGCTGGGCGGAACATTTACTAATTTTGAAACAATTCAGAAAAGAGTAAATTATTTCAAGGATTTGGAAAAGAAGAGGGAAACAGGCGGATTGGAAAAATACACAAAAAGGGAAAGATTGGATTTTGACAGGGAAATTGCGAAATTGAAAATAAAATTTGAAGGCGTAAGAAATATGTCAAAATTGCCCGATGCAGTGTTTATTTTCGGATTAGACAAGGATATTACCTGTGCCAGAGAAGCGAAAAGAAAAGGCATTAAAATTATATCAATAGTTGATACAAATGTTAATCCGGATATCGTTGACTATATGATTCCGGCAAATGATGATGCAATTTCTTCAGTTAGATATATAATAGATAAAGTGAAGGAAACAATACAAAATTCTAAACCAACTAAATAGTTTTGAATTTTGAATTCGGTATTTTGTAGTTAGAATAGAATATTGAATACAGAATTTTTTATTCCAAATTCAATTCTAAATTCTGAATACTAAATTCTAGATACAAATGATAACCATAGACCAAATCAAACAATTAAGGGAAGAAACAGGAGTTTCTCCTACGGAGATTAAAAAAGCTTTAGAACAGTCGGATGGCGATGTTAATAAGGCAAAAGAATTGTTAAGAATTTGGGGCCAAAAAGTATTAAGCAAGAAAACATCAAGGGAAACAAAATCAGGATTAATCGAAACTTATCTGCATTCTAATGCAAAAGCAGGCGTATTATTGGATATCAGATGTGAAACGGATTTTGTTGCCAAGTCTCCTGATTTCAAAAATTTAGCTCACGAAATTTGCCTGCAGATAGTATCAATGAAACCTTTATTTGTTAAGGAAGAAGATATTCCACAAGAATTTTTAGACGGTGAACTAAAAATTTATACAGAACAAGCCGCAGGTTCTGGGAAGCCAGAAAAAATTGTGGCTCAAATCATTGAAGGAAAGCTTAAAAAGTATAAAGATGAAATTTCATTGCTTTCACAGACATGGATAAAGGATGATTCAAAAACAATAAAAAATCTTATTGAAGATACAGTTGCCAAAGTGGGGGAGAATATAGAAATCAAGAGATTCGCAAGATTTGAAATCTAGCGAAAGAATTATGAATATGGTATTTTGTATTTTGAATAGAATAAAGAATTCTGAATTCAGTATTCTAAATTCCATTCAAACTTCCAACTTCTAAATACTAAATTATAATAAAAATGCTCATAGAAACAATTATTCTAATTATTTTCATTTTGAGTTTTGCCGGAGTGTTATTTATTCTTGTTCGTAAATTATCGGTTTTGAATTCTTTGCCTCAGAACGGCACCACTGGCATCAGAAAGCATCATATTATTTTAGATATTGAAAATCAGATAAAAGAAATTTTAATTTCTTTTGAAAAGCAGATATGGCTGCATAAATTATTATCATGGGTAAAAGTAGCGACTTTAAAAATTGAAACAAGGGTTGATATGATGTTGCACAGGATAAGAAAAAAAGCCCAGCAGATAGACAAAGAGATAAGCGAAAAAAAGTAGCCCTGTGCCACCTTAGCTCAGCGGTACCTGCCTGCCGGCAGGCAGGGAGCAACTGTTTCTTGCTCGCCCACCTTTTATGCCAGCGTAGCTCAGCGGTAGAGCAACTGTTTTGTAAACAGTAGGTCGTCGGTTCGAATCCGACCGTTGGCTCTGAAAAAAAGGTGGGCGGGTGAATAAACCGCAGACGTCAGTCCGATTCTGACAAGAGGCTCATCTTGCCCCCACACCAAAGTTTCTGCGGAAACTTTGGTGTGGGGGTGAATGCGACAAAAGGCGTGATTTTTCACGCCTTTTGTATTATAATAAAAATATATGGAAGGAGAAAATCGTGAATTAAATACATTTGATGAAAGAGAATATCACAATTTGCTTCTTCGTGCTGAAGGAGAGGGTTTGGATACATTATCATACCAAGAGCGTCAAAGTTTAGCTGAATTTGGTCACTACTATTTAGAAGTTGAAAAGAATGAGTATGGCGCTATGCGTACTTTTGAGGCATTACAAGATTTTGAAGGATTACGCAAAATTGCTGATACTCTTTTGCGTGATAAACCTGATCATTATGATTTACCTGAAATAATTACTTTTCTGGAAGATCATGAAGGAATCCGCAATTTGTTAAATCGTGATGATATAGAATTTGAAAGAGGATATGGGTCTATATTTGAACGTACATTTGAAGAATTAAATGATCCGCTAAACGAGCATATACATAAATTTTTAGATGAAAATGGGACGCCAGTTGCAACAGGCGTTATTAATAGGGGAATTGACCTAATTGCAATTCGTAATCTTGCGCAACAATACGATATTGCCGTACCTATTGCAAGAGGCGGATTATACCAGGGCGCAATTGCAGATTTTTGGGAAATGCCGACTAGGACTATTGATATCGCCGCCCATAGGCGAAAAGTGCCGAAAGGCAAATGGGTAAAGCCTGTTACACCGGAAGATTTTGCCGGAAAAAATGTTCTGCTTTTCGATAAAGATGCAGTTACAGGAGCTTCGGTTCGTAAAGCTTTAAAAATGTTAGAAAAATTTAAACCTGCAAGCGTCGGCGCATACTTTGCTCATAATCCTGTACCTCAAGGAGGCATAGGTATTGGCACGATAGCAGAAAGTTTGCCGCCAGAGCTCGAAACTTTTTATCCCCAAAATGCCCCTCTTCAGGAAGCTGGAGATATATATATTGAAGCTCATGAAAAACTGGGAACTTTGTACGGTCGCCGCCGTCAAATGGAGCAATTATTTAATGAGGAAGCTGAAAAAGTAAAAGAACAATTTCCTAAAATTTCAGAATCCTTAAGAAACTTTGCAGCTCAACAATTTTCTACATTCGATTCTTTAAATCCATATTTAGAGGGAGTTTACGATTTGCGTGAAAATATGCTTTTAAGAGCAGAGCAAATGTATAAAGAACATCAAGATTGTTTGAAAAATAATCTGTATAACTTACCAAACACACAGAAAAATTTTAGACGAATGTTATCTGATATACAACCATTACCTTTAGACTTTGAAAATGATCTTGTCAGAGCACGCTATAAAACTAAAATTAAAGAAGCTACTAAAAAAAGAAATGTTGAAAATCCACATTTGTCAAGCGACCCACTGGGAGCTTTCGTGGCCGCACAAGAAGCAGTAAAAAAAGGTTTTGATGTGGCGGTGATTGTAGGACCTGAGGGTTTTGCTTATGAGCCATATTTTCAGGATTTAGGATTGCCGACATTGGCAGTAAATATTCCAGAAAGCGGAGTGGGCGAGTCTCGAACAATTCAATTATTTGAAGATTTGTCGCAGTTGCAGGGAAAAAAAGTTTTAGTGGTAGAAGATGATATTCGTACTGGCGCTACATTACAAAAACTTCTTGAACAACTAAGGCCATATAATCCTGGACAGCTTGGATTATATCTTGGCCAGCCAAAAGGATTTCAAAAGATGAAAAATATACCGCCGGATTTTTCTGAAACCTGTATTGCAGGGGAAATTGATCATGCCGAGGCAGGAAAACAATTCATAGAATATTTAGGATCAAAAGGCCTTAGAATCTTCAAGAATATTCCGGATAATCAATAGGGGTATTGACAATGGTTTTATTTGGAATAGAATGTAAATTGTAGCTGAATATACAATTAAAAAGTAGAAATAAGACAAAAAATAAAATATTCTAAAACTTAATTAGTTTAAAGAATATCCACGAAGGTTTCTAATAGTTAGAGATCTTCGTGGGTATTTTTTTCCTTTGTCCGCCGTAGCTTTGGCGAAGGCGGAAGGGCGACGTGAGCTACCCTGCCCTATCAATGGAAGAAATACAACGTGCCGGCCACAGCGCGCAAGTACTGGAAGTTGTCAAGCACCACGGACTGGCTGTTGATATTCACTCGGAACGTGCCGATCGCCGAGCCCGTCGCATTCGTGTAAACCGACGCGCTGCCTCCATTCCCCGCGTTGCCGAACACGCCGCTCAGCGGCTGACTGTTCGTCATGATCAGGTATCTCTGCGT
>CAIXXY010000042.1 GCA_903923535.1 Candidatus Staskawiczbacteria bacterium
AGATAATATAATTAATATAATACAATGATAGATTTAACATCGATTATAATAATAATTATTGTTATCGCAGTTATCTGTCTTTTCATAAAATTTATTGTAAGCCCTGTTATCAGGATCGCACTTGGCATTATAATTTTTTTGATTTTTATTTATTTCTTACAACAATTTTTTGGCTTTGATATTAATAAAATTTTAGCTCCTTTTGGAATATTCATTAATTTTAATAAATTTGCTTCAAGTTTTAACTGGCTTTTAACGCCTATAAATCATTTTTTAGATCAGTTAAAAAATTTCTGGGATTTCATTTGGCATAATGTTCCTAAATCTTAAAAAAATATTATGACAGGAAATATAATTTTATCAGTAATAAGTTTTTTATCATATCCGACTTGGCACTTAGTTATATTTTACGTAATCTTGCTTTTAATTATTGCCTGGACAATGATAAAATCATGGGGATTTTAATTACCTTGAGTTGCCAAATGCCTTCCGAACTATTTTGTTTTGGTTTGCTCTGGTCGCGAGAAATTTCTGCGAAGCAGAATTTCCCGACCTAGGCGAAAATTTGATAGAACGAGGAGGCATATCCACAGGATACGCCGACGAGTTGTAGCAAATTTGCAGCCCAAACCAAAATATAAAGAGTTGAAGGTCATTTGGTAATTCAAGGTAAACATATGGAACTAAAAGAAAAAATAGAATTGATAAAAAATAATACAGCTACAGTTATGTTAGCTCCCAGCTTTCCTATTGATTTTAAATATCCAAATATTATAGGAATGCTGAAACATTTAGGATTTAAAGAAGTTACAGAGCTCACTTTCGGAGCCAGAATGGTAAATTGGGAATATGCTAACTACATAAAGGAGCATCCAGAACAAAAAATATTTATAGCATCTCCCTGCCCCATTGTTGTGGCAATGATACAAAACCAGTATCCGGATTTGCTAAAATATTTAATTCCAGTTGTCTCTCCTATGGCATCTATGGCGAGAATACATAAAAAATTAAAACCCGATTCTAAAATTGTTTTCACATCTCCCTGCTGGGCGAAAGAAAACGTTGAAGCTCCAAAATATAAAGAAATTGATGCTGTAATAACATTTAAAGATTTAAAACAAATTTTTGAACAGGAAGGGATTAAAGAAGAAGATTTTACAGTTCACCCCCACACCAAACGAGGGAGCGTGGCTGCTGAAAATTTAGAAAAATATGGCTCTCGTTCTGGTGTGGGGGCAAGTTATTATTTTGATTCTTTTATCAGGGAATACACAAAAATTTATCCAATTTCCGGCGGACTAGCTTCAACTTCACATATACAAAAATTGTTTAAACCAAATGAAATTTTAGTTACAGACGGCGTGCAAAACATAAAAAAAGCACTTGAGGATATAAAATCAGGCAAAAGCCAATACAGATTTTTAGATATACTAAACTGTGATGGCGGATGCATTGGAGGACCAGCGATAAATAAGCAGGATATACCAATTGAAGAAAGAAAAAAAATAATTCTTGAATATACTCGCAGTTCGTCTTTGTCTAATATGGGAGAACATGAGGGAAAAGTTGATTATGCAAAAGATGTTGATTTTAATGCAAAATTTTAATAATAATTAAACTGTTAAATTGTCGTATTGTTAAACTGTTAAACTAAGCGTCATTCAATTTAGCCATTTAGCAATTTAGCCATTTAGCAATAAAAAACAATGTTATCAAATTATTTAGCGGAAGTCTGGGGAATTTCAATAGTAGTGATTTCCCTCGCTCTCCTTTTAAAAGAAGATTATCTGAAAAATCTTTTTTCATCAATGAAAAAAGAAGAAAATCTATTGCTTTGGGGTTGCTTCACTTTTATTATAGGTATCGTCATGGTTTTAGCCCACAATATCTGGGTTAAAGATTGGCAGATAATTATCACTATTTTTGGCTGGGCTTCTCTATTAAAAGGCTTATATATATTATTTTTACCGAAACTTACAGAATTCTGGATAAAAAAAATAGAAAATGCTCCATTTCTGCCGTTCGCATTAGTAATTGCGGTTTTCATCGGCCTTGCACTGACATATTTGGGATTTACTGCGTAAAAACTTAAAAAAAATCGCCCTTTTGGGCGATTTTTTTGTTTTAGTAGTAGTCGCGGACTTTTTTAAGTTCTTTGTGTTTTCGCAATTTTTCTAAGGCTTTTGCTTGAATTTGACGGATTCTCTCTCGAGTCACGCCAAATTCTTCGCCTGTTTCTTCCAAAGTGTGCATGACGCCGTCTTCCAAGCCGAATCTCATTCCTAAAATTTTTAATTCCCTCGGCGTCAATTCGCTGGAAATTTCTTTTAATCTCTCTTTTAAAAGTTTTCTGGCCGCCTCTGTATTAGGCGCTATTGTTTTTTCGTCTTTTATAAATTCTGCCAAAACGCTATCCTGTTTGTCCTTGTCTTCGCCAACTGGAGTCTCCAAGGATACTGCTTTTTGGGCAATTTTCCTTATGTGATGGACTTTATCTACTTCCAAACCCATTTCAGCTGCAATTTCTTCTGCCAAAGGCTCTCTGCCCAATTCCTGCAGAAGATTTTTTCTGACTTTTGTATATTTTGAAATCGTTTCTATCATGTGCACTGGAATTCTGATAGTTCTTGCCTGGTCAGCCAAAGCCCTTGTAATTGATTGCCTAATCCACCAGGTGGCATATGTTGAAAATTTATAACCCTTTCTCCAATCAAATTTTTTGACTGCTTTAAACAACCCAAGATTGCCTTCCTGTATTAAATCGAGCAATGTTAGGTTAGGAGACCTGCCGACATATTTTTTGGCAATGGAAACAACTAACCTAAGATTTGCCAAAGCTAATTTATTTTTTGCTTCCTCATCTCCTGCTTCTATTTTTTTAGCTAATTCTTTTTCTTCTTTTGCCGATAAAAAACTGGATTTGCCTATTTCCTTCAAATACATCTGTATCGGATCAATTTTTCCAACAAGCGCTTTTTTGCCTTTTTTTTCTTTTTTTGTTTTTGTCTCCAAAAACTCCTGCATTTCCTTTATTTGCACGCCTCTCTCTTTGAATTCATCATAAACTTTTTCTAAGCCCTCAATATCTCTTTCTATTTTTGGAAAAGCATATAAAATCTCTGAAGTTGTAACAAAACCTCTTTCCTCCCCCTTTTTTAAGAGAGCTTCCAATTGAGCCTGATCTATAACAGATTTCCTATTAACTCTTTCTACCCTGTGAGATTTTTTCCCCGAGCCACGCCGAAGGGTTTTCTTTGCAACCCTTTTCTTCTTCAATTTTTTCTTAACTTTTTTTACTTTACCCTTCCGTAGCTTTATGCGAAGGAGGGTTTTTTTCTTTTTTGCCATTTTTTTTAAAAAAAATAAATTTTTAGTGCAATTCTCTAGCTTTTATATTAAATTCTTTCATCAATTCTTCTCTTTTTTGCTCATCATTTTCAAGTTTTACGGCTTGCGACAGCTCACTAAGCTTGTTTCTCAATTCTATATCTTTTAGTCCGGATATGCAAAGCTGTATCTCATCTGAGCCATCCTCTTCATAATCTACTTCTGCCTGCAGCGCCAATGTATCAAATAGATCTTTATACTCATCCTTTTTAATATCAGCTAAAATTGCCTCCGGGTCATTCCCCCTTTGCAGGGCGCTATTTTTAATATTTTCTATTAAGCTTTTTGTCTTGTCACAAAAAAGGCAATAATGAGATTCTTCAATTAAATTTAAATTTTCAGGGTCTTTTAAAACCAATGAAACAATTTTATCTTCTAAAAGTTTTTTCCTTGCCCCCACACCAAAGTTTTCAAAAACTTTGGTGTGGGGGTGAACCTGATCCCTTGGAGAATAAATATTTTCAATTTTTGTATTTTTTAATTCTTGCAAAACTGCTTCCTGGCTTACGCCTAATTTTTCTGATAATTTTTGAATCCAATGCGATTGTTCAATTTTATTTTGCAATCTTTTTATGGCAGGTAATATTATTCTGCCTATTTCTTTTTTATTTTGCGTAATATTCTTGTCACGACCCAAAGGATACCCCGCAAAAGCAGAATCAAAATAATAATCCATTATATTCCTTGTATTTTTTATTGATTCTTCCCAATTTTTTGAGTCTTCTAAAATAATTTCTGCAGGATCCTTGGCGCCAGAATAAGTATCTATAACTTTAATATTAAAACCCTGAGATTCCGCCAAGTTAATTCCTCTTTTTGTCGCAGTGTCTCCAGCTATATCCATATCAAAAGCTAAAAGCAGATTATCAGAATATCTTTTCAAAAGATTCAAGTGCCTAGGAGTCAGTGCGGTTCCTGAAACAGCTACCGTATTTTCAAATCCTGCCTGATGACACATTATGGCGTCTGTATATCCTTCTGTCAAAACGCATTGATTATTCTTTCTTATAGATAATTTTGCATAATTTATTCCATAAAGAACATTGCTTTTATCGTAAAGCAGGGTTTGGGGAGTGTTTATATATTTTGCTGTTTCTTTTTTATCAGCATCTTTAAAAACTCTGGCTCCAAAGCCAATTACCTGAGAATTTAAGTCAAATATCGGAAAAATAATCCTGCCTCGGAACCTATCATAAGGATCATTTCCTTTCTCTGATTGCACGGCTAATCCCGCTTTTACAATTTCATCCCTGTTATATCCTCTGCCAACCAGAAAATCAGACAACCCCTGCCATGTGTCAGGAGAATATCCCAATCTCCATTTTTTGATTGTTTCTTCTTTAATTCCCCTTTTCAGCAGATAATCTTTGGCGTCTTTTCCATAAGCTGAATTCCCTAGCTGTTTTTCAAAAAAAGAACAGGCTAAATCGCAAATTTCATATAATCTTTTCCTTTCGCTTGCCACTTTTGGATTTTCCTTCTTCAATTCCACCCCAGCTTTTTGCGCCAAAAGCCTTAAAGCGTCCCCAAACTCAATTCCCTCAATTTCTTTTATGAATTCAAAAATATCTCCGCCTTTCCCGCAACCAAAACATTTCCACATCTGCCTTCCTGGAGAAACAAAAAATGACGGACCTTTCTCATTATGAAAAGGACAAAGCCCGCGGTAATTAATCCCGGTTTTTGAAAGTTTTACATAACTTCCAACAATATCCAGTACATTTAACTTGTTCTTGATTTCATCGATTTGGGAATCTGGCATAAAAAAATATAATTAAAATCAATGTTATTTTACAATAAATTTATAAAAAATCAAATTTTTACTAGGTGTTGACTTGTCAAAAAATAAAAAATACAGTATATTTAATAAACAGAACATTAACAAAGTGACAGGAGGATACGTCCCATGACATATTGTCCAGAATGCGGTTGTTTCTCATCAACGAATGAACAGCATTGTCCTGAAAACTGCAATATAATCGCTCAATCTCTTTTCCGCTCAACAAGTGGAAGGTTAGGGAGCGAAAAGGGACCTGAAATGCTGCCCGCAACTACGGCTAATTACTTCTGTGGTTATTGCAACAAGATATTTACCTCGGAAGTGAAAACTTGCCCCGATTGCCACAAAGAGATTAGACGATTGACAGAATCTCATCTAAAGGATAACATTTGTCTCCTCTCTGGTACAGCGGCGAGATGCTTTTGGGAGTAAAAGAATAATCTCTCAAGCCAGGTCGATTCTGATTATTTTCCAAAAAAATCAGATGGCAGCCCTGCGATACGTCGTAGGGCTTTTTTTATTTAACCTGTTTAATCTCTTCTGCTAATTTTTGGAGATCTTCGATGCTTGGTTTTGAGGCTTTTGACTGCCACCATTTATTCATTTCTAATCCGTCATTTTCATATCTTGGAATCAAGTGCAGATGAAAATGCATCACGCTTTGCTCAGCGTCTTTTCCGGAAGCATTAACCAACTGGACTCCCGTAACTCCTAATTTTATTTTTATTCTGCCTGCCAATTCTTTTGCCGTCTTAGCAATTTCTTCCAGAATATTTTCATCAATGTCAAAAATATTCTCAAAATGCTGTTTTGGAATAATCAGGCAATGTCCTTCTGTCAGGGGGCTGATATCTAAAAATACAAAAACCTTTTCATTCTCAAAAACTTTTGCAGAAGGAATTTCTCCTTTTATAATTTTGCAAAAAATGCAGTCCATGTTTTTAATTCATTAATTTAAACTATATCACAAGCTAAACAAATAAAAAACCCTTGATGCTGATTAAGGCTCGGTTTGAGGAAGTATCTTTCTGTAATAATCTGTATTTAAAACTTTC
>CAIXXY010000043.1 GCA_903923535.1 Candidatus Staskawiczbacteria bacterium
GCTGCCAAAGAAATCTTCGGCTCGAACCTCATTTTGCAAAACCGCGAGGCGCGCCGCAGCGCGCCGAGCGAAATTAATTCCCCTCTCAAAACGCAATGGGCGGCGCTTTGCGCCGCCCGCGAATTCGTCGGAAAAAAAGAAAAAAGTTGGATTATGGAGCGGGTAAGGGGAGTCGAACCCCTCTCATTAGCTTGGAAAGCTAAGGTAATACCGATATACGATACCCGCAGTGCGAATTTTTAATTTTAAATTTCCAATTTTAAATAAGTAGGTGTCGCTTCGCGACATTATTTAAAATTTAGTCATTTCAAATTTTCATTTGTCGGGGTACTCGGATTCGAACCGAGACTAAATCGTCCCAAACGATTCGTGCTACCATTACACAATACCCCGTAAATTAACCATGTTTCCACGCTTGTCCGTAATGTATTATTCTATGACAATTAGCGCAGACAACCACACATTTTTTAATTTCTTTTTTAACTCTGTCTATTCCAAAGTGATTATAACGAGCAGAGCCAATTGAAAATTCCTTGTTAGATATGTGGTGAAATTCTAGAATTCGGTGATCTCTAGCCCCGCATTTTATACACCCCTTTTTTATTTTATAATCATCTAGTATTTTTTGATATTTTTCTATAAGTAATTTTTTAGTTTTACTATAACAAAACCTGCATTTTAACCGTCTGTAAGTTTTATCTCGTATTGTACCCGCTACGCCAAAATCTGATTCAGGATAATGCTTGTTACAATATTTGCACAGTTTCATTATTATATTATAATACTTTTGGGAGCGTCATTCAAGGTTCGAAGAGGCGAAATATAATAATTAAAACTATATTGAATATACTGCAAAAAACCCTTATTGTCAAAGGGAAAATTCTATGATAATATATTAGTTAATTGAGCCCTCGTAGTTCAATGGATAGAATAGGAACCTTCTAAGTTCTAGATGTTGGTCCGATTCCAACCGAGGGCACACTTCGCTTCGCTCAGTGTGAACAAAGGCGAAAAGGAAGTTATGGCGGCTATGGTGTAATGGCAGCACAAGACTCTGTGGCAGTCTCAGAACGGGTTCGAATCCCGTTAGCCGCCCATTTTTCAACGGCTCAACGATAAACATCGTTGAGCCGTTGGCATTCTGCTTTCAATTCGGGTGGTTTTTTGTTATAATAAATTAATACAATTAAATAATCCTCCAAAATTTTCTGCGGAAAACTTAGGAGGACAAGAAAATTTATGGCAAAAGGATTTTGTTCAAATATAGAAAAAGATACTTTAGATAACGAAAATTTTAGAAAAGTTATCTATACTTCAAAGCACAGCCAATTAGTTTTGATGAGTTTGCTTCCAAATGAAGAAATTGGAATGGAAGCGCATCCAGACAATGACCAATTTTTTCGTTTTGAAAAAGGCCAGGGCAAAGTAATAATTAATGGAAATGAATATGAAGTTAAAGATGGCACGGCTGTAATTGTGCCAGCCGGAGCCCAACATAATGTCATAAATATTTCTGCAACTGACGAGTTAAAGCTTTATACGATTTATTCTCCAGCCCACCACAAAGACGGAGTTGTAAGAGCAACAAAGGATGAAGCAGAGGATCCAGCCAATGAAGAAGAATTCGATGGAGTAATGACAGAGTAGAATTGAAAAAAGCGGGGAAAAATCCTCGCTTTTGTTTTAGAAAAAATATTGTATAATAAAGTATTCGCATTTTCGCATTATTGGCATAAGATTTGTAGATTGGCATTATATTTTATGGAATTTTCAAGATGGAAAAATTTTTTGGTTGTATTGGTAATGATGGCAATTTTAACGACTGGCATTTTTTTTGTTTTAAAAGATGAAACTGGCAAAACATCAGAGATATCGAACAACCAGAATAATGTTTCGACTGCAGCAATTAGTCCTAATATTCCGCTGCCTGTGCCTGCACAGAAATTAAGCCATCCCCCAGAAATTATAAAAGCAGTTTATGTTACCGGTTATTCAGCGGGAAGCAAAAAATATATTGATTATTTAAATGAGCTTTTTAAAAACACAGAGATAAACGCAGTTGTCATTGATATTAAAGATTATTCTGGATTAGTATCTTATAATTCAGACGCACCAGATGTTAAAAAATATAATCTGTATAATGGAGCAATACCAGATATAGATGCATTGATAAATTTTCTCCATAGCCAGAATATCTATGTTATTGGCAGGATAGTTGTTTTTGAAGATCCGGCTTTTTCAAAATTAAGGCCGGATTTAGCAGTGTATAACAAATCCAAGAAGACCCAGTCAACCGCTGGGTACCCCGATCCATCGCAGCCAATATTGTGGCAGGATAATCATGGTTTGTCTTGGCTTGATCCTGCCTCCAAAAATGTCTGGGATTATGATATTTCATTGGCAAATGATGCATTTTTACATGGATTTGATGAGATAAATTTTGATTATGTAAGATTTCCTTCTGATGGAAAAATGGAAGATATGGGTTTTCCATTTTGGAACGAAAAAATACCAAAATCAGAAGTTATAAAAGAATTTTTTGATTATCTAAGAAAAGAATTAATAAATGAAACAATATCTGTTGATTTATTTGGCCTGACAACTATTAAAACAGATGATATAGGCATCGGCCAGATAATTGAAAATGCTTTTGAAAATTTTGATTATGTCTCTCCCATGGTCTATCCTTCGCATTATGCTAATGGATTCAGAGGTTTTGCTGATCCAGCAGAACATCCGTATGAAGTTGTAAAATATTCAATGGATAGTGTTTTGAACAGGGAAAATATATTTTTGAAGCAAAAACAAGATTTAACCGCTACATATATAATTAATTTGGCTAAATTAAGGCCGTGGCTTCAAGACTTTGATATGGGAGCTGATTATACAGCTGACATGGTAAAACAGGAGATTAAAGCAACGCAAGACTCTCTTGGAAATGATTTCAATGGTTTTATGCTTTGGAATCCGATTAATATTTATACCAAAGGCGCAATTGAAAAACAGTGAAGGAATTAAAATAAAATTCACCCGGTTAAATAATTTCGCTTTGCGAAATTAGCCTTCGGGCTATTTAACTGGGTAAAAAACAAAAAACCGCCTCAGGTTTGGGGCGGTTTTATTTTTATGCAGCTTCTTTCCATCCTCTTTCTAGACTAGCTTTTAAATCATCAGCTTCTTTCCTAAGCTCCACCCATGCATCAATATCTTTTTGCGGTGCTTTATTACCTAACTGATGTAATCTGTCAGCTTCTTCTTTAAGCTTAGCTTCTAATTCGGCATATCGTTTTCTATCCTCAGCGGTTGGTATTCTTGCGCCTTCTGGAGGAGGAGTAATATCTTCTACTTTACCTTCTTCTCTACCTTCTGTATATGGCATATTTTTTTACCCAGTTAAATAACGCTTCGCGTTAATTTTGCTTTGGCAAAATTATTTAACCGGGTGAATTTTTATTTTTATTTGAAATTATCTCCGACCTTTATTTTATTATTTTGTTTCTGTCTTATATTTTTATACTACATCTTTTATTTATATTTGTCAACTCTTCACCCAAATTTTGTAAAATTTGGGTGAAGAGTCAATACCTACCCACATCTTGTTATTTAATGCTTAAATTATGGAAATATTATTATATTAATAGTATAATATAATATTCATAGTTATGGAAGAAGACATCATAAAAATAAAAAATCTTGTTAAAAAATTCGGTGATTTTACAGCGGTTGATGATATAACCTTTAATGTAAAAAAAGGAGAAATTTTTGCATTTTTAGGCCCTAACGGCGCAGGAAAGACAACAACGATAAAAATGCTCACTACTCTTGCCAGTCCGACATCTGGCACTATATTAATTAATGGTTATGATCCGACTAAACAGCAAGAAGAAACAAGAGAATCATTTGGCATTGTTTTTCAGGATCCGAGTTTGGATGACGATCTCACTGCATATGAAAATTTGGATATGCATGGAATGCTTTATAAGGTAAGAAAAAAAGACAGGAGGGAGAGAATTGAACAATTGCTTAATTTTGTAGAACTTTGGGATAGAAGAAAAGATTTAGTAAAACACTTTTCTGGCGGGATGAAAAGAAGGTTGGAAATCGCCCGCGGATTTTTACATCATCCTAAGGTTTTATTTTTAGACGAGCCGACAATCGGGCTTGATCCGCAAACAAGAAATCATATTTGGAATTATCTTAAAAAAATGAACCAAGAGGAAGGCACTACTGTTTTTTTGACTACTCATTATATGGAGGAAGCAGACAAGGTTTGTGATAGAATTGCGATAATTGACCACGGAAAAATTGTGGCTCAAGGAACATCGGAAGAATTAAAGGCAAAAACAAATACTGATTATTTAGAAGATGCATTTCTGGCGCTTACTGGAACTGCTATTCGTGAGGAAGCAGTTAAAAATCAAGCTATGTCCGGCCGAGCCAGAGCATGGCGTCGTTAAAAGATTAAAAATTAAAAAACATGATTGCAATTTACACTCTTTGGTTGAGAGAACTTAAAAAATATTTCAGGTCAAAATCAAGAATAATCGGTTCTTTGGGTCAGCCTATATTATTTTTAGTTGCTCTTGGTTTTGGATTAGGCCCTGTTTTTCAAAAAGCAGGGCAAGGAAATTATATTCAATTTTTAGTTCCAGGGATTATCTCTATGAGCATTTTATTTTTAGCTGTTTTTTCTGGGATTAGCGTTATTTGGGATAGGCAGTTTGGATTTTTGAAAGAGACATTGGTGGCTCCGGTTCCACGCTGGCAGATTATGTTAGGCAGGACTTTGGGGGGAGCTACTGTTGCCATAATGCAGGGATTTATAGTTTTTGGGATATCTTTTTTAGCAGGATTCAAGCTTGCAAATCCAATGGCTTTGCCCATTACTTTAGTTTTTATGGCTCTTATTGCCTTGATTTTTACAGCGCTGGGAACTGCTATCGCCTCGGTTTTAGAAGATATGCATGGATTTCAATTAATTATGAACTTTTTAGTAATGCCCATTTTCTTTTTATCAGGCGCGCTTTTCCCACTAACAAACTTGCCCAAAGCCCTAAACATTATCGTCAGACTGAATCCTTTGTCTTACGGCGTTGACGGCATACGAGCCACGCTTGATGGCTTTTCTCAATTCGGCTTGATGACAGATTTTTGGATATCGATTATTGCTGTTGCAATTTTAATAAGTATCGGAAGCTATCTTTTTTCGAAAATACAGGTTTGACAAAAGTTTCTATTTGGCTATAATAAAATATAAGCAAAAATTATATGGCTAAAAAAATAACAAAAGAAAATATAAAAAAAATAAATGAGTTGCGTAGCTTATTTCCTAATGAAATTACTGTAAAAGTCCATCGCTCTGATAATGGCAAGTTTTGCGCAGAAATAATTACTTTTTCTGGTTGTTTTACAGAAGCAGATACATTTTCTGGTTTAATAGAAATGATAAATGATGCAGTTAGAACATATTTTGGAATACCTGAAAAATATTTTTCATTTATGCCAGATTACTTAGCTTCCATAGAAATAGCCCAACACTTTAATATGTTTCCTGTTTTTAAAGAAACAAAAAATTTAAATTTGATAAATACAAATGCGGGAGTTAAGGGTTAAAACAACCGATTGTTCATGCGATGACCTTCTAAAAGTTGCCAAAAAATGCGGTTTTGCAGACGGAGTAGGCAAAAAACATTATAAAATTGAAACTATTGATGGTAAATTTATTGCCACCATTCCAAGACATTCTTGTCTTTCAAAAGATACTGCAAAAGGTATTTTAAAAAGATTCAATTTGTTTGGAGCGAATATAGTTATATCTTGAAGTAAATAAAAATCAGCGGCAAGTTCGCTGATTTTTAATACACAGATATTTATACACAGCCCTTGACTTGTTTTTTTCCGTTGGGGGGGGGTATTATAAGA
>CAIXXY010000044.1 GCA_903923535.1 Candidatus Staskawiczbacteria bacterium
ATTAAATCTAATGCTTTTTCTCTTGATATTTTAGTTGTATTACCAAGCTCTTCATCCTTCCACCATTTTAAAACGATCTCTTTTTCTATTATCCAAAATGGAACTTTTGGAAAAGTTGTAACATCCGCCACAATATATCCTTTTAATTCTTTGATTTTTCTTAAAAAACCGATTTTATTAAAACTTCTTCCCGAACCTACCATATAACTCGGACAAAAATATATTCCACCTTTAGTAATACTTCTTACCTCCCATCGACCACCATTTGAATCTTCTACGTCATATCCTGACCCTTCTGATGGCGCTAACTTTCCTCTTATTATTTCTCTAGCGATTCTTCTTTCTAATACAAAAGATACTCTTCTTCCATCTGTAAAATATTCCCTTACATCTTTGGCATTAATCTTTAAAGCCCCAGAAATTTTTTCAATATCCCATAATAACAAACCTTTATTTTTAGCCATAAATATTATTTATAAAATAAAACTATTCTATTAGTATTAGTTCCAAAATTATTATTTTTAATGCCCCATATATTAGATGTTTTAGTAAAATTTTGTTTATTGATGACAATTCCAAAACAGTTAAATCCCGCTTCTATTCCAATTGGTATTACATGCTCATCAAGTCTAATTTTTCCGCCCCTAACTTCACCGACTTCGAATGCAACCCATCCATTTTTTTTGGTAATTCTATATAATTCCTTAAATACTTCTGACATTACAGCGACCCAGTCTTCAATATTTTTGCTCATAGTTATTTTTTTAGATATTAAATCTGTATCTATCCCATTGAACCAACAACGCAACCAATTATCTTGTGAATACTGAACTACATCTAAAAATGGAGGAGATGTTATTGTTAGGTCTACAGAAGAACTATTAATTTCTTTTGTTTCTCTAGCATCTTTATTAATAAAAATACTATTGCCATTTATTTTTTTTAAATTATTTTTTTCTTTTTCAGTGATATTTTTTAATAAATTTTGTGTTTTTTTAAAAATAAGTTCTTTAATATTTCTATATTCCGGCACCTGATTCATTTTTTTATTTATGATTATTTGTCTCTTAGCTGAAACAGCTTGATTCGGCGGTAATGTATAAACGGAAAAAAATCCTTTTGAATGCCCAGTTAATCTATTTGTTGCTATCATTTGTATCCATTCATCTACCGAATCTAAATTTTTATTAAGCAAATATTCTTTTAAGGAAACAATTTCTTTTTCTGTTTTTGGATGATAAAACATTGATAAATCAAGATCTGATTTTAGATTATAGTTTATTGGAATTTTTTTAAGTCTTTCTTCAATATCTTTGACATTTACAAGTGATATTCTTGGTTTAGATAATATTTTACTCAAAGGATTAATATCATTTCCTATCACATTTCTAGCAAGTAGTCCAGCTTCGATGACAGTTGTACCTCTTCCTAAAAATGGATCATAAACTACATCTCCTTCACTAGTTAGCAATTCAATAAAAAATCTAGGTAATTGTGGTTTAAAACAAGCACGATATGCTACTTCTTGAAGAGAACTGGCTTGCTTTTGTTTTGCAGTCCAAAACTCATTAATATATTTTGGTATATTTCTACCGGAAAATTCTAAATATTCAATAGTTGTATTCTTTTTTTCTAAACTAAAATCTAATATGCCCTGCATCTTAGGCAATAGATTGAAACCTCTAATATAATTATCTATTTTTTCTATCATCATAAAAGCTTTTATTAAGTAATTTTACTCTTTTAAAAATTAAATTTCAATTAAAAACCGCCCGAAGGCGGTTTTTGATAAACACCTCAACGGCGTTGAGGCGTTTAAATTATATGAGGAAAGCAACTATGAGTAAAGCTACAATATTAAGCACCTTAATCATTGGGTTGATTGCTGGGCCTGCTGTATCTTTATAAGGGTCGCCAACTGTGTCTCCTGTAACAGCTGCTTTGTGAGCTTCGCCTCCCTTGCCTCCGAATGCTCCGCCTTCAATGTATTTCTTGGCATTGTCCCAGGCAGCCCCGCCGGTTGTCATTGAAATTCCAACAAATAATCCTGTGACAATTGAGCCAATTAATAATCCGCCAAGAGCTTGAGGGCCTAAAATAAATCCAACCAAGATTGGAGCTGCAATTGGAAGCAATGCTGGCAACATCATTTCTTTTATGGCTGCCTTTGTAACTATATCAACGCATTTTCCATATTCTGGTTTTGCGGTTCCTTCCATTAATCCTGGAATGTTTTTGAATTGCCTTCTCACTTCTTCAACAACTTTTCCAGCTGTCTTTCCTACAGCTCCCATCAAGAATGATGCAAACAAATAGGGAAGCAGTCCGCCAATTAAAAGCCCTGCAATAACTTTTGGATCATTTAAAACGAATTGTGAAAATCCGCCTACATTAACTTTTTCTGAATATGCTGAAAACAAAACTAATGCTGCCAGCCCGGCACTAGCTATTGCATAACCTTTTGTAACTGCTTTTGTTGTATTCCCAACTGCATCCAATGCATCTGTAATTTTTCTGACTTCTTCTGGCATTCCAGACATTTCTGCAATTCCGCCGGCATTGTCTGTAATCGGGCCGTAAGCATCAACTCCAACAACAATTCCAGAAATTGAAAGCATTGCCATAACAGCTAATGCAACTCCGTAAATTCCAGCCAGCCAGAAGCTTATAATAGTTCCGAATGCAATTAATAAAACTGGCATTGCTGTTGACTGCATTCCAAGTCCCAACCCTCTGATTATATTTGTTGCATGTCCGGTTTCTGAAGCTTTGGCAATTGATTTTACCGGCCCATAGCTTTTTGAAGTGTAATATTCTGTGATAACAAACATTCCAACTGCAATTACCAATCCAACCAATGTTGAAAGGTATAAGCTTAAAACTGGAATTGCGCTTCCTGCCATTAATTTTGAGATTACAGGATAAAATGCGATTGCTGATAAAATAACAGTGGCTGCAACTCCTTTGTACATAGCTCCCATTATACTTTCTTTCTTTCCAAGCCTTACAAAGAAGCTCCCGATGATTGAGGCTAAAATTGCAACGCTGCCTAAAATCAAAGGCAGCATAATAAATTGCGGGCTTCGCGGATATAATAATGAGCCTAAAATCATCGTGGCAACTGTTGTGACAGCGTAAGTTTCAAAAATGTCAGCTGCCATGCCGGCGCAGTCGCCAACATTATCGCCAACCTGGTCTGCAATAACTGCAGGGTTTCTTGGATCGTCTTCTGGAATTCCTTTTTCAACTTTTCCAACCAAGTCAGCTCCCACATCTGCTGCTTTTGTATAAATTCCTCCGCCCACGCGAGCAAAAACTGAAATTAATGAAGCTCCAAAACCCAAAGCGATTAAACCCTCAATACCTGTTAAAAAATAATATCCTGAAACAGACAATAATCCCAAAGAAACAACCATCAAGCCTGTAATTAATCCTCCTTTAAATGAAATATCCAAGGCTTTTGCCAAGCCTTTTCTTGCGGCCTCAGCTACTCTTGTATTTGCCTGAGTAGAAACAATCATCCCGATAAATCCTGAAACTCCTGACAAAACTGCTCCAATCAAAAATCCTATTGCAATTTTCCAACCCAGGAAAAATAATAAAACAAATAAAATAACTCCTACGACGCTGATTGTCTTATACTGCCTTTTTAAATAAGACATTGCTCCTTCCTGAACTGCGGCTGTAATAGCTATTGCCTTGTCTCCGGCAACTGGAGCTTTTTTTATCTGCGTTGCCAAAAAATAGACGAACGCAATCGCAAAAAGCGAAACGATAATCGGATAATATATGAGACTCATATGCGAATTTTGAATTTAGTATTTTGTAGTTAGAATAGAATTTTAAATTCTAAATTCCAACTTCTAAATACCGAATTCTAATTAATTATTTTAAAAAATTATTTTTCTTCTTCTATTTCTTCTGTTTCTTTGACAGGGGACTCATCCTCTGTTTTTTCGGCTTTTACTTTTTTAGTTCTCTTTTTTGGTTTTTTCCCCTCGCTATCACTCGGGGTAAGTGTTCGCTTCGCTCCCTTATCTTCCTTTTTTTCTTCTGTTTCTTTTTCTGCCTCGCCTTCAGTTTCCTCAGCTGGCTTTTCTGATGTTTTAATATCTATTTTCCAGCCGGTTAATTGAGCCGCCAATCTTACATTTCTGCCGTCTTTTCCGATTGCCAACGAAAGCTGATCTTCTGGCACAAAAACAATTGCCGTATTTTTATCTTCAACTTTTACATTAACAATTTTCGCAGGAGACAAAGCATTGGCAATAAATTTTTCCGGCTTTTCGTCAAAAGCAATCACATCAATTTTCTCTCCGCCCAATTCATTTATGACTGCCATAATTCTTGTTCCTCTTTGGCCGACGCAAGCTCCGATAGGGTCAACTCCTTGTTCATTTGAAACAACTGCAATTTTTGTTCTGAATCCAGGCTCTCTGGCAATTGATTTTATCACAACGGTCCCAGCTGCAATCTCAGGAACTTCCAATTCAAATAATTTTGAAATTAATTTTGGATAAGCTCTTGAAAGCATCACAACCGAACCTTTTGGAGTGTCTTCCACTTTTAAAATATAAAGTTTTAATCTTTGACTTGGCCTATAAAACTCTCCTGGAATCTGCTCATCCCTGTTTAAAATTCCCAAAGTTTTCCCAATGTCCACAAAAACTGTGTGGCCTTCAACCCTCTGCACAATTCCTGAAACAATTTCTCCTTCTTTTGACCTGTATTCAGAAGAAATGGTTTCTTTTTCTGCCTCCCTGATTTTCTGCAAAATAACCTGTTTTGCGGTCTGGGCCGCAATTCTTCCGTAATCCTGTTTTGAAATTAAAGGAATTTCAATTTCCTCGCCAGCTTTAATTTTTGCCTGCCTGTCGGCAGACAGGGATTTATCTTTTTTGGCATCTTCCAGCATTATATGCTTTTCAGGATTGAAGACATATTTTTTAGGAGCTTCTTCGCCATCCCTGTAATCTTCTTTGGGCATTTCCTTCCTTGCTTTCATTTCTTCAATTTCTTGGTCTGTGTAAAGCATTGAATCGTCAACGACTAATTTTATCTGCCAAAACTTAACATCGCCCGAAATCGGGTTGAATTTGGCCTTAATTTTCTGTCCTTTTTGGCCGTAGTCTTTTTTGTAAGCTGTGGCAATTGCCGCCTCAATTGTTTCTATAACTTTCTCAGGCGAAATGCCTCTTTCCTCTGCTATTTGAGCTAAAGCTCCTTTAAATGATTTTATATCCATAGATGTAAATGTCTAATTAACCTAATTATACTAATTGACCTAATCAAATGCCAATGCCTAATACCTAAAATGATTTAGAAATTAGAAATTAATGTTTGATTAGAATAATTAGAGCAATTAGAAATTAGAATAATTTAAAATAAATGCCCGTGGTCAGACGGACAAGTTAATATCTTTCTTATCTTTAATTTAGTTTAACAAATTAAAAACCCGATGTCAAATATCTACTACAAAATTCTTATCAATAAATAAAAAAACTCACAAGCTTATTTCTCCCCTTTAGAAATAAAAAACTCGTGAGTATTGTTTCGGCTTAGCCCAAAAATTAAGGCTTATTCTTACACGGCGCTTCATACAGCATGATCGTAGACAGTTTTTTTTCTGCATTGAAACAAAATTCCGTCAAACGATCGAAAGCAACTTCATCATTCATACGCAGAAAATCCCTAATAATGTGTTTAGGCGGAGCAAAAGCGACCTTCCATATCGTAAAGTACCGCTCAGGATGGCCCTTATCACCCTCCTCATAGTATTCTCCGCCAATCTGGCAGGCTGTTGGATAAAGTTGTTTTAAGCGCTCTATAGAATCACCTAAGCGCAATCCACACTCTGTCTGTCCGTGCCACTTCCCCTGAACCTCTATTTGATATAGGCAATTGTAAGACCATTTCAACTCGATACCCTTTTGCCAGCTTTTGATTTCAAGGGTGTTGTTAAAACCGCCATCTCTTGGCCCGTACCCGCCTGGCCAAGGTTTCACATACGGTGCGCCAGGAAAAGACGGATACTCTTGAAAGGTTGGGGGTCTATACCCCCCTTTATATTCAAAATGAGGAAACCATACCAAAATATGCGAATCTTTCATCCCCAATTTGAAATTATTAAGGGCTCCTCGCTTAACATCAAATATTCCCCCGCCACCAGCTACCCGAAGTAACGGCAAGGAAAGCCAAAATATTGCAGCCGCAATCAATATTATCACGACTATCACGATGATGAGATTCTTCATATCCTGTTCTCCTTATTGACCATTGTTTGTTGTAAACGAACTCTTATTTTTTAGTTTAATACTCTATTAAATTTTGTCAACGGCAGACTACCCCACACCAATTTCAACCGAGTTCTGTATGGCAGTGAGATGGTACGCGAAGCGCCTTCGGCTGTCAACACGATAAGCCGATATCAAAAGTAAAATTGGTGAAGGAGTTTCGCGACGGTCAAAAAAAATATATTCCGTCGCTCAAAAAAAATTGGGGCGCTTCGTGAAAAGCGCCCATGGGAGAAAGTTTTGCGATATATGGTAAGGCAGCTTGGCTGCCGGATGGTTGATTTGGTAATCGAGTTGTAAATGAGCGTGGTTGCGCTGAGGGTGGGAATTACATCTCACTTGATTCGCAATCCTGCCCACCCTCAGCGTCTTACTATTTTTATTTTCTCACAATCAAAAACCCGTGTCAAGTCTTCATCCAAATTTTCACAATAATTTGGGTGAAGACTCAATAACGGGTTATGATATTTTTTAAATAATTATCCTCCAACGATATTTTCGAAATAATCAATTTTCGGCTCGCAAATTTCACCAAAAGAAACTGCGATAATATCAATTTGATAAGGAGTGTTTTCTGGAACTTTATTTTTTGAAAGCCAAATTTCCGCTAATCTTTTATATTTATTTTTTTTCTTATAATCAACATGCTCTTCAGGATAAAAATTATTTCCATCAGTAAGAGTTTTTACTTCCACAAAATGAATTGTTTTGTCATTTTTTCTGAATAATCCCCAGTTTTTCCTCGCGATAATATCAATTTCTCCAAAGTTTATCCTATAGTTTTTCCCTATAATTTTATACCCTTTGCTAACAAGATATTCACAAGCCATTTTTTCCCCTTCATCCCCCACTAATTTTGAATTACTTTTTCTGCCCACATTTTTTTTATTATCTTTTTTATCAAAATTAGTGGGGGACAAGTTGCCTAAATCTTTTGTATCCATAAAATTATTAAAAATAAACCATTAGATAATTAACCATTAAATCAAGAAAGATTAAAAGTTATCCACACTTTACAATAATTAATTGTATTAAAAATATGTTATAATGTAAATATATTATATTCTGTGGAGTAAATAAAATTTGATCCATTGAATCCATGTGTTAAATTTTTCTCGTATTATTTTGTCGCGTATTATATTATAATATAATCAAGATGACTAAATGACTAAACAAAACTATCAATTTGCCATTTCAGCCATAATGCTTAATTACGAGAGAAATAGTAAAATCACTCAGCGATTTTACTATTTTAATAAATTTTTAATAAGATGTTGTTTTTAATAATGAACGCCTTTTTATTTTGTCAGAAGGCGACCGTGTTTGTACTAGCTGTAAATTATAAAAATTAATTAATTTTTTGTCTAATCGTTTTTCATAAAAAACTGGCTATAAAAGATGGAACAAAAATATGTTCAGGAAAAATCGGCTAGAAATTGGCCCAGTAGCAAGTTGAAGATTCTGCTTCAAGCCGGATTAACAATTTTAATTTCTGTTTTGGTGATTTGGGCAGCAGTTCGCGCTACAGGTCCATATTTTCCAGGTGAAACTCTGGCGCCCGATTGCGCTCCTAGTGATCCTACTTGCACTGTGGCTTGGAGCCAGGCTGGCGGCGGTGTGCTGCAAGGTAAAACAGCTTCAAGCTATAACGGAAATATCACCTTTGGCGCTGACACCGGCTATAAAGCAGCCAATGCTATCTGCAATAATGAATTCCCAGGCAGCCATATTTGTCAGACAGATGAAATTTTAAACACAATAAACGGCGGAGCTATTTCTGGTTTTACCGGCACTGCTTGGATAGCGAACGGTCCGCCCGGCTATATGGCCAACGCCAATGACTGCATCGGCTTTACCAATAATAATCCAACTTCCCTTGGCCCATTCTGGGAATTTTTAAGTACTAATGGCGGCCGTGGCTGGCTGACAAATTGTTCGGTAACCAAACCGATTGCCTGTTGCAAATAAAATATATGTTTGCCAAAAACAAAAAAAACAAACCATTGATATTGCTGGCACTATCCCTTTTAGTGTGGGGAATATTTTTAGCATTCCCCAATTTCGCCCAGGCAGCAGCAGCCAACTGGCAAGCTAATCCTTCTGGCTGCCCCGCCACTGATCCGGCTAATTTCCCCGGACAAAACTGCACCCCAGACCGCATTTGTGGCGACAATAGTAGCGCCGCTCAATGTTTCAACA
Organism: Candidatus Staskawiczbacteria bacterium; assembly: GCA_903923535.1. Taxonomy (GTDB): domain Bacteria; phylum Patescibacteriota; class Minisyncoccia; order Minisyncoccales; family Staskawiczbacteraceae; genus XYD1-FULL-39-28. Next base: position 8,493 of record CAIXXY010000044.1, read on the forward strand.
CTCCTTCTCTTTCTGCTCCTGCAGGCAGTAATACTACAACTTCCACTTCCCAATATAGAAGCGGCGGCGGATATGTCATCAACTGCAACACAACAATCGATGGCGGAGCTCCTTTCTGCGATAACAATGGCAGTTTTTGGTGTAATCCTGATACGAGTTGTTATGGCGGAGGCAATAATAGGGAAACAACTTGCGCCGGCACTAAATGGTCTTCTGATGGAGGAGCTTTTTCTTGCGGCAACTGTTTGCCGGCCAATCTTGACTGCGCTGGCGACACCAAATGCGAGGTTCAGAAAAATGTTACTGACTATCCAAGCGGCGCTAATAACCACTATGGCAATACATGTTTGATAACTGATGTCCGCTGTGATGCTAGCCAGTATGACTGCGATGTGTCCGGTGTTGCGGCTGGCAATGGCTGTGAACAACAGAGTGGCGTGTCATGTTCACTGGGCGGCCTTTCAGGCACAATGCAATGCAGCGGCAATCCTGCAGGTTCCTGTACTGACGGCGGAAGCAATTACGACTGTGTCTGTATTGTCCCTAAAAGTAATTTCCAAACCGGCACTCTTTCTTCCTACGCGACCGTTGATCCTCTTTTGTGGGGCAGGCAATACGGCGCGGGTGATTTAATAAGCTTCGGCAACGCCTCTGCCACAGATGTTTTCTCGGTTGCTAATGACGGCGTGGTAAAGATTGCCCAAGCCAGCATTCCGGGCGTTACTGCTAACAAACTCTATAACGTGGGTGGCAGTCTGTATTGGGATGGGACATTAATCGGCACGGCTAGCGGCGGAGTAACCTGGCCGCTTTTGGCTCCTGATGGCTCGGTTGCTGCTCCAAGTTATTCTTTTACTAATAGCACTGGCATGGGCATGTATAGAGCTGGAGCTAATATTCTAAGTTTGGTAACAGCTGGAACAGATAGATTAACTATTGATGCTTCAGGCAATGTTGGTATTGGGACGACTACGCCTACCGCTATGCTTGACTTAGGATTAGCTGGAACAACTGCCGGCGTGATGAGGTTTGAAGGAGCAACATCAGGATACACAGAAATTAAAACTGCTTCAACAACTACACCTTGGACGCTGACTCTGCCAGCTAGCGCAGGAACAACCGGAGAAGTGCTTACCACTAATGGTTCGGGCGGGCTTTATTGGGGGGCAGGCGGTTCAGGCCCCACATTAGCCACTCAGATATTTTTGACTGTCGCCACCACCAATGGCAATTTTTCCAGCGGAGGCAAAGTGGGATATCAAGCAGCCACTGACATGTGCAATGCGGAATATCCCGGCAGCCATTTCTGTTTTACTGGAGAAATTTTACTAATCATCGCCACTCAGGATATTTCCGGCTTCAGCGGAAATGCATGGAACGCCGAAGGTCCGCCAGGTTACACCTCCAATTCCAATGATTGCAACGGATATACTTCTTCAGACAACACTAAACTGGGAGCTTTCTGGGCTTATGACCCGATTGGCGGCGGCATGGGCTGGCTTACAGCTTGCAATGGCGTCAAGCCTGTGAGTTGCTGCCAATAAATTTTGAATATTTGAATAATCGGTATTTTATATTTTATGTTAAAAGCCAAATCACAATTACTAATATTGACTCTAAGCTTGCTCGCAAGCCTGGCTTTGGCTTCCTCGGCTGTCGCCGCTACTCAATGGGTGACTAATCCAGCCAGCTGTAATCATACTGACCCGCCTAATTTCCCTGGACAAAATTGTATCGCGCCAGTGAATATCTGCGGAGATTTGGGTGGCATTGCCCAATGTCACGACACCAGCACTTTATCTGCTCCGGGCGTGTCAGCTAGTAGCTCAATTTACAATGGCGGCCTCACAGCTGGCGGTTATGTGGTGAACTGCTACGTTGCTGCTGACGGCGGCGATCCTTACTGCGATAATAGTGGCAATTTCTGGTGCAACTCTGATTCATCTTGTTATGTTCAAAACCGCAATACTACTTGTACGGCTCTTAAGTTTGCTTATCAAGGCGGAGCTTTCACTTGCGGCACTTGTATGACCAACTATGCTGACTGCGATGCAGGCGGAGACACCTGCGAAATCCATTTTGGCGTTACGCCTTATGCCAACCCCCACACCACTTATGCCACTTGCCTCACACCGCAATGCGCTGGTGGCTATACCGATTGTAATGGTGGCGGCTCTGGCGCAGACCCTGATGGCTGCGAGGTGCAAAACGGAGGCGCCTGCACCTTGGGCGGTCTGCCAGGAACTTATGTCGGCTGCACCTGTATTGTCCCTAAAAGTAATTTCCAAACCGGCACTCTTTCTTCCTACGCGACCGTTGATCCTCTTTTGTGGGGCAGGCAATACGGCGCGGGTGATTTAATAAGCTTCGGCAACGCCTCTGCCA
>CAIXXY010000045.1 GCA_903923535.1 Candidatus Staskawiczbacteria bacterium
CCGGTATTGTCGCGCCGGACTTCATGACAGCTAAACTTATTTACCGTTTTATGGGCTACATAACTAAGTAGCAATTTTCTGCCCAATCTCCTTCTGCATATAGCGAGCAATGTTACTTATGAAAAGCTTTATCAAAATAACTCCTTGACAAAAATTGGAGATAATGGTGTAAATGCCCCTCTTTTTTAATGTTGATTTATCGCGGGGTGGAGCAGCTAGGTAGCTCGTTGGGCTCATAACCCAAAGGTCAGAGGTTCAAATCCTCTCCCCGCTACCAATAAATTTAAGGCTTTGAAGCTTATTCAAAGCCTTTTTTATTTGTTCTCCCTGAATTATTTTCATTATAGTTAATATTTTGTTTAAACGAGATATTTCTAATTCAGATGACTACTATTTTATCTTAATTTAATATTCTATTTACGAATAATAGATTATATGTTTCCTCCCCGTCTTCAACGGGGAAGAAACATATAATTGTAAATTATTTAACTCTAAACCATTGTTGGGTTCTATATAAAAATCCGATATATCCCCGTGATGTCAAAACATCGCCCTTGACCCACATTTTGCATTTGTAAGTTTTGCCGTTATCAGGGTCCATAATCGTTCCACCCGCATATTCATCGCCGAATTCCTCATCCACACTTCCGGTTTTTTTCATATCTTGTAGAAATATCATGCCGACCACAGGTTTGTTTTTTAAATCCCCCTCGCATTTATCGCAAAGCGTATCTTGGGGTTTGAGCAATAGTTTAGTGACCTTGGCGAAATATGCTCCATTTTTCTCGAAGATTTCGACATGGGATTTTGCTTTCCCCTTGTCAGCACCTTCATCCGAGATTGTTTTCCATGTTCCGATAATGGTATTTTCCGCTTTTACAGAAACACTGAAAAGTAAAACGGCAAACATAAAAATGACGACACCCACAAAAACTTTTTTCATGATGCTTACACCTCCTGAACATAATGTTTATTTAAGGGCATGATGATTTCTCAATAAGCGTAGGATTAAATGGCCTGACGGAGCCCCAAGTTCCGCCGAAACAGCCGTAAAATATAATCAATTTAATATTATGTCAAGTTTTTAAAGAAATTTATTTTTGTGTATTAAAAAAAGGGTAACCGTTCTTCAGATATTCATTTTGATTGAACAGACTCCCTTGTTGAAATATGTTACAGTAAAGAAGGCTTGTTACTTGCTCCGAAGCAGATTTTTGTGATTATATCATCACATTGATTTTTCCTGGACAGCAAAATTTACTTAAATTTCCATTAACTTAATTATCTTGACACAAAAGTTCCTTCTTCCTATACTCGGTCTGCCAAAAGGAGAATTCTCGGCACTGCTTTAGACGAGTAATGAGTGGAAAATCCATTTGGTGGAAAAATGAAAAATTAAAAAAGCTAGCCGAGGGGTTAAATTTGGTTTGTGTACGAAGTTGAAATGTTGAAATAGTTTTAAATGAGGAGCGAGAAATGGATAGAGGTGAAATTTACCGAACTTTAGAAGAGGAATTTGCAGCGACCTTTCTCAAGGAACTCATCCCTGGTATTCTTCATAATTTCGCCAATCCTCTAAATAGTATAATGGGGCGTTCTAAGCTGCTCCTGCGCCGTATCGAAGAAAGTGCAAAAAAAATGGAGGAAATGTATCCGAAGGCGGCAGCAGGGATGAAAGAAGATTTACAGCGGATCAGGACGGAAATTCGAGCCGTAAACCAGGAATCCGAATTGTTCTTTGACCTGTTTAGAGACGTCTCCGGTAAATTTTATGCGTTGGATGCAAAAGGAGAAAATAGGATAAATCTTTCTCAATTACTGGCCGAAGAAATGCGTTTTTTCAATTTTTATTTGGATTTTAAACATGAAATAAAGAAA
>CAIXXY010000046.1 GCA_903923535.1 Candidatus Staskawiczbacteria bacterium
TATAAAAACTCCCTCAACTTGCAAAGTTTTATTTTCTTTTGAAATATTATCCTGATAAATCAAAGAATTGACCAATGTTTCTCCTTTGATTTCTTTTACAGAAGCATTTGTAATAACTTCAATTTTATCAGAATTTTTAACATCTTTCTGGTTTTCTTCATCCGCTTTTATTTCCGGCCCAAATTCCAAAACATAAATTTTATTGGCATAATTTGTCATAAACAAAGCAGCTTCAAGCCCGGCGTTTCCTCCGCCGATTATTACTATTGTTTTATTTTTGAATATAGGCCCGTCGCAGGTAACGCAATAGCTTATTCCTTTGCCAATAAATTCCTTTTCTCCTACAGCTTCTAATGGCCTTGGATCAGCTCCGGTAGCCACAATAACGGTCTTACTCTGAAGCTTTTCATTCTCCGTAGTTGTAACTGTAAAAATATCATTTTCTTTTTCGATTTTCTCTGCCTGTGAAAATTTTATCTCAACAGATTCATGATGCTGTAAATGCTCAACAAATTTATCAATAAGTTCCATCCCGGAAATTCTTTCAAAACCCGGATAATTGCAGACCTCTGTGGCTTTTTTTGCCATCTGCCCGCCAAATTCTTTTGTAATCAAAAGAGTTTTCATGCGCTGTCTGCCAGCATAAATACCGGCTGTAATACCGGCCGGTCCGCCTCCTATAATGATTAAATCGTATACCATAAAAAATTATTCTAATTAACCTAATTATACTAATTATACTAAATAATGCCTAATTTAAAAATGTCTAATTGCCGAAAAAAAAATAAAATTTTGGAATTAGACATTAATATTTGATTAGATCAATTAGAGCAATTAGAATAATTAGAAATTTACTTGATAGTTTTTAAATACTGCTTTAATTCATCCTTGAATCTCGGATCTTTTAAGGCAAAATAGAAGAAAGATTTCAACCATTTTAACTTGTCTCCGCACTCTAGCCATTCCCCTTTTAATTCGCAGCCATAAATAATTTTTCCTTCAGAAAGCATTTTATCAAAGACTTCAGCTAAAATTATTTCACCTTTTTTAGAAGGAGTTGCTTTCTTAAGATATTGGAAAACTTCAGGGGTTAAAATATACTTTCCCACAATCACAAGATTAGACGGAATTTCTGAGGGCTCGGGCTTTTCTATTATTTTCTTGATTTTATACAAATGATTGGCAATTTTTTCAACAGCTACAACTCCATAGGCAGGAACTTTTTCTCTGGGCAGCTGTTTTAAAGCCACCACGGGAGAATTGCATGTTTTAAAAACATTTATCAATTGAGATATTGCCGGTTCCTCTGAATCCACAACATCGTCTCCGAAAGAAACGGCAACGGGCTCTTGTTTTATTTTTCTGGCCGCCTGCAACAGAGCATGTCCGTCGCCAAGAGGTTTTTTCTGTTCAACATAAGAAAATGAAATTCCCTCAAATACTTCTTCAAAATCTTTCATTTCTTTCAGTATTTTTTCTTTTTTCCTTTTTATCAAAGTTTTTTCCAATTCCGGAGATTTTTTGAAATAATTAAAAATAGTTTTCTGGCCGGGGCTAGTCACAAAAACTATTTCTTTGATGCCTGCCTTTTTGACCTCTTCAATTATATATTGAATAACCGGTTTATCCACCAAAGGAAAAAAATCCTTTGATACGGCTCTGGATAATGGTAAAAATCTGGTGCCTAATCCGGCTACAGGAATAATTGCTTTTTTAATTTCCATAAAATATAATCCTAATCTACGAATTCATCCTAATGCTACAAATAATTATTCGGAGCATTCGGATAATTCGGATGACATTCGGATTATTTAGTTTTTAAATTTTACTACAGAACCACAATAATTAAAGATTTTTCTACTGCAATTTAATAATTTGTGCTACAAATTTACTATAGCTCGTCGGCTTGCCGATTGGCAAACCTTCTCGCTCTATTAAATTTTCGCTTGAAAATTATTAAATTTCTTTTACGAAAACCTTTAATTATTGGGTCTCCTTCTTAAAAATGTGGGAATTTCCCATTCTTTTTCTTGCGCCATTCTCTTTTTCTCTTGAAGTTCTTCTGCTTTTCTTATTTCTAATCCGCTTCTTCTTATTGTTTTTTTATTTGATTCAGGAGAAATTTCTATAATTTCCATTCTTCTCTGCTCTATAGCCGGCGCAGTCGGAACCGGAACTTCAAATACCGGAACAAAGGAAACCAATTTTTCTTCCTTCGCCACGCCAGAACCTCCGGCGGAGGCGGGCTTCTTGCTTGGTTTTTTAATAGATATATTCTGCTTCTTATTTTTAGGTTTTCTAAATTTAATTTTTGATTTTTTTTCTTTTTTTACAGCTTTTTTAATCGGGTTTTTAATTTTCTCTATTATAATCGGTTTTACGGATTTTATTTCTTTTATAGGTTCGTCTTCTTTCGTCTGCCCTCCGGTCATTAAAATTGTAGTTTTTATTTTATTTTTTAACTTGTTATCTTTGGAAATTCCGAATATAATTTTTGCTTTTGGATTAAGATTGGCTATATGGCTGCTGATTTTTTCTACCTCAAACATCGAAAGATTTTCTCCGCCGGCAATGTTAAATAAGATCTTTTCTGCTTTAAAACTGTTATTTTGCAGCAAAGGATTTCTTAAAATCTTCTCGCAAATTTTTTCTACTTTATCCTTGCCTGATTCCTCAATAGTATTTAAAAATGCTGAATTCCCTCTGCCTTTTAAAATTGTTCTTAGGTCGGCAAAATCAATATTTATAATTCCCGGATTATAAATCAAATCTATCAAGCTTTCTAAAGATTCTATCAAGCTTTTATTGACAATTGAAAAAGCATTTATGATTGGCGTTGAAGTATCAATAATCTTAAAAATCTTTTCATTGGGAATCACCAAAGAAACATTCAAGGACTGGCGCAAAGATTTTAATGCATTTTGCGCTATACGCTGTTTATTTTTACCTTCAAACTTAAAGGGCATAGTAAATATGCCGAAAGTAATTCCGCCAAATTCTCTTGCTGCTTCTGCAAAAACCTGCGTGGCTCCAGACCCCAAACCTCCACCCAATGAAGCTATAAAAATTATAATATCCTGGTCTTGAAATACGCTGCTTATTTTTTCTTTAGCTCCCTCAGCAGCTTGTTTTGCCAAATCTACATTAACTCCGGTTCCCAAGCCATGGGTCAGGTCCTCGCCAAACCAAAAATATTTTATTCCTGATTTCTTTTTTAAGGCTCTGATATCCGTATCAGCAATGACAAAAGTCGCTTTTTGGAGAGATCTGCCTATTTCAGAAACAATTGACCCCCCGCCTCCGCCGATTCCAATTACTTTAATCTTTGCTTTAAACAGCATCTCTGCTGAAAATTGTGCAGTTTGAGGCGATATTGAAACTTTTTTTAGCTTAGGCTTTGCCAAAACTGCAACTTTATGAGACTTAATTGGCCGAATTTTTGGTTTAGTAATTTTTTTTACCCGATTAAATTTTTTCGCTTTTCGCGAAACACCACCTTTAGTGGATTTAACCTGGTGAATTTTAGCAACCTTAATTTTCTTTACTATATTTTTTTTCGGTTTTATAACTTTCTTTTTTGGTGATTTTTTTGAGATTTTTTTAATAACGATCTTTCCTCTCCCTCTAGCGAGTTTTGCTTTGCTGCCGGATTTTCTAGGTTTTACTGCAATCTTCTTTTTTGGCTTTATAATCTTCTTAATATTTTTTTTTGTCTTATTTTTCTTAATAACTTTTTTTACAATAGATTTTTTACCTTTAATTTTGCTTATGACTTTTTTTGAAGATTTTGTTTTTATGGCAGGTTTTTTTGTTTTTGCAGCTAAAATCTTTTTCTGTTTTACAGATTTCTTATTCTTATTTACCCGGTTAAATAATTTCGCCTTTCGGGTCGCGAGAGTTCTCCGCGAAGCGGAAACTCCCGACCTAGGCGAAATTACCGTCTTCTTGCCCGCCCAAGTTTTGCTTCGCAAAATTTTGGCGGGTGAACGGTATTTAACTGGGTGAATTTTTTTCTTCACCCCCACACCATAACGAGAAATTTTTTTATTACCTTTTTTATTTGCCCCAGCGCCTCGTTTGGTGTGGGGGTAAACTAAAACCTTCCTGCCTTTAGCCAACTTTTTCTTTTTAATCGTTATTTTCTTTCCTCGCCTCGCCGAAGCTTTATGCGAAGGCGGGTTCTTTTGCTTTGGCATTATTTGTTTATTATATTATATGTTACCCCGTTAGAAAATTTTATCAAGTATCTCAACAAAATGCAAATTTATAAAAAAAGAAGGTCCAGTGGCGCGTAGTGCGTCAAAGGACCCTTGAACTTGTTCCGATCGCCTCGCATAAGGCGAACCTTCTCAGTTTCCCTCCCTTCTGTCCTTAGGTTGCTTACTTTCAGTAACAACTGTGACATTCTCGCCGGATTTCTGGCATGCAGCGGCTTGCATTGCCGCCATGAGGCGATCCCACCCGACTTTGGCGCTCCACACGACATTGTTCTTGGCGACGTCTTCGGCCACTGCCGGGTCATCCTGGCGCCACTCGTCGATTGGCAGGCGCACCAGAGACACGACGGGAATCTCCAGTTTTTCCGTTTCCATGACCTGTCCATTGGCCAGCCTGAATTCTCCGGGATTATAGACCGAATCTACGGTCAATGAACGGTTCAGGAAACAGACGATAGCCATAACCTTGGCTTTCGCCAAAAGGATGTTGCCGACGAGCTCGTGGGTTGTCGAGAAGTTATTGCACACGTCCTCGGCAACAACTACGCGATCGCCTTCTTCGACGTTGTGTCTCGAGAAGCGGAGCTCCGCCTTCTCTTTCGACGAAGGCGTTTCGGCTTCGGTAACCTTCTTCTCTGCCTTGATGGCATCGACGTCGAAGTGAAAAGCGAGTGTCCTAGCAAGGTCATAACCGCCGATCGGCGCTCCGCAGAACACGAGGTCCTGCATTTCAAAGCCCGGCAGTTCGGACAACTTTTCGCCCAGACACCTGCCAAAATGCATGAGCACGTTGGAATGCGGCTCAGCCTTGACAAAGTTGGCGTAGACGTCGCCTACGTACTGCAGCTTCGTCTTACCATCCGGCCCCACATATTTGCCGGCGTAGCCGACAAGAGGCCCGATACGATGGCCATCCAGTCCCTTCGGGCAGGTATAGTATCCGTTGCACCGCCGGAGGGTTTCCAAATGGTCACCAGGAGCGATTTCAATTCTCTGACGCATACTCTCTCTTTCCTTTCCTTGTTGAATTTCTATTCCATCGCGGTCTGGATTTCATCAGCGATGCGCTTGGCAGCGTCTGCGGGCGTGCCAACTTCTTGCGGGGGTTTGGTGATCGGCCGGCCGATTACCAGGGCCGTAGCCCCGGCTTTGATGGCTTCTGCAGGCGTCATGATGCGCTTCTGGTCGCCGGCGGACGCCCATTCGGGACGTACGCCCGGCGTGATTTTCATCAGCCCGGCGAGTTCTTTCTGTTTCCCGAGAAGCTCGAGCTCCTGCGGCGAACAGATGATACCGTCACAACCGGCCAGTTTGGCGTCGCGCGCTAGTTGCAAGACCTTGGCCTTGCTCGGCCCGCCGAAAATCAGATGCGCATTGTTCTCTTCCAACGACGTGAGGACGGTCACGGCTAAGACAAGCGACTGCTCCTTGTTGGTGACAGCAGCCATCATTGCCTCGATACCCGCCGAAGCGTGAACATTGAACATCTTCACATTCAGACCTGCCACTGCTTTGGCCGCGCCCGCAACCGTGTTAGGAATATCGTCGAACTTGCCGTCGTAGAAAACCTGCCCGCCGGCCGAGTGGATAAACTCGACGACGTCCGGGCCTCCCACGGCCGTGAGCAGCTCAAGTCCGACTTTGAAACAACCCACGTGCGGAGCAAGGCTTTCCACAAGGGATTTGGCCTTGTCCAGATTGTCCACATCCAAAGCGACAATGATTCGCTCCTTCGGTTCAACTTGCATACACACACTCCTTCCTAATCAAATTGGAAACGAACTGCTATGTCAGCGTGTTGGATAGTCCGACACTGAAACCGACACTTTTAATTACACTAACAACAAAACAATAATATGTAAACCCCGTCACCAATTTCAATGATGTTTTGTAAATATTGAAAAAAATACGCGAAGCGGCTTCGGTCTTCACCTTTTTGAAAAAGTGAAGACCTTCGTCTGTCATTATTAAAAATTCGAGCTTAAAAGTAAAATTGGTGAGGGGTTATTTTACTTTTTATATATTTATGATTGAAAGTAAAATAAAAAAAGAAGGCACATTCTCCGAGGAGATTGTGCCTATGAATCGGGGCCCGGCGTCTCTGTATGGTCTGGAATGGCGAAGAGCGTGAAACTCTTATATGCGACCGGAACAGAGACGCCGGAGCGGGTTATATCCTCTCTTGGAAAAGCAAACACCAGGCTATCTGGCGCGGGGAGTAATGCTAAACCAAGAGAGAAAAAATAGCATCAGCGCAGGTCTAGAACTATGGGTCCTAAAATCTCTGTAGGTGTAGAGACACCCTGCGCCGAATATATAAACGTAATGGGCTAAGGGACTCGAACCCTTGACCTGAGGGAATGCCCTATCCCTCTGCTCTGAGCCAACTGAGCTAAACCCATTACAAAACTATGCCAAATTGTCAACGAACTGCCATCAGTTTATACTCATAGAAGCAGTAAAACTAATACTTTCAATTATCCTAACAACAAAACGATTTTACGTCAACTCTTCACCTTCGTGCATGAAATAAGACAGATTTACAAAATATTTTTATTGCGCATATTAATTTATCCAAAGGTGAAGAGTCAATTAGCAAACAAAAAGCCCGCAGATTCCATTTGGAACTGCGGACTTGTTTTATTTTATGCTTTGACTAGCTGATATTCTGACCCGTGATGAATTAATTTATATTTGTATCCCATATGGTCTTCAAATATAGCTGACCCATAATTGAACGCTTCATCAAAAAACACTTTTGACTCTTGCGCATTAATACGATACAAATATCTTATTCCTTCACTAACACTCTCATCATGCGATACAGTATGGCCGTTGATTGTTACTTTCATAATTATGAGCGAAGCGAATACCCCGCCCTCTATGCTAGTGTAAAATTCAATAGCTTAGAGGGCGAAGTAAGTCTCGCTATCGCTAGCTTACTTCTATAATTTTGTTCCTTGATGAATAGCCGGAAATAATTTTTATTCTTGAAGAGGCTGTTTTAAAATATACTGCCAAAGCATTCTTAATCGCCTCATTTGCTTTACCTTTAACCGGAGGCTCTTTTACAGAAACAATATAATTATTTTCATCTATACGCTCTACGTTTTCTTCTTTAGAATTTGGCTTTGCTTTTACAAAAATCTTCACGATAAATGTCTAATTAACCTAATTATTCTAATTGACCTAATCAAATGCAAAGGTCTAAATTCCAATATCTAAAACGATTTTAGAAATTGAGCATTAGGCATTATTTAGAATAATTAGAGCAATTAGAATAATTAGAATAATTTATATTATTATGGCTTCTCCTTTGCCGATTAAAGCCACTTCCCTGCCCTGGACTAAAATTGCCTGCTCGTCTGTTAAAATTTTTAATTTCTTTGCTCTTTTTCTAGGACTTTTAATTTGCTGTCTTATAATTTCTACATCTTCTGGCTGATAATGAACAAAAATATCAAATGGCACAAGATTTAAACCCTTTAAGTTTCTTAAACCAACCATATTTTTATTTCCATATTCTTCTCGTAGCCAGCCAGCTGTTTTAATAGTGCGGCCGGCCACTATGCTTCCTGCAGAAGACCCAATATAAACTTTTCCTTCTTTTAATAATTTTCTTATTACTTTTTCAAAATTACATTTTCTCATTGCATTTAATAAATAAAAAGTATTTCCCCCTTCAACGTAAATAATATCTTTTAATTCCAGCAGTTTCATCAACTCAGATTCTTTTTTGCCTTCAATATCAACTTCTTCAACATTAAAACCCACTTCTTCTTTCATAGTAATCCAATCTTTTCTGACATATTCTAAATTTTCCTCTGGTTTTGCGGCAGTTGTTATAAAAGCCACTGTTACGTCATATGCCGGTTTTTGCAGCAATTTTATTATTTCATCTTTCATCTGCATGCCATTTGAAGTCAAAAGCAGGGTTTTTGCCATGTTGTGCCTTATAATATTCCTGATAAGTCCTACTAAATAATAAATAAGTGCCAAAAATATCAGCAATCCCCCAACTGCCCCAACCGCGCCTATTCCAAATGGTGTAAGAAAAAATTCCAATACTGATGTTTTAAAAAATGTTACTTTTAAATATGGCAGCTGCCAATAAATATTTAAAATAGATTGGATATCAAAAAATTCTTTTTTTCCAACAGCCAAAACATATTTTCCTTTATCCTCCGAAATTTTGCCTTCGGGCAAAACTTGGGGGGACGAGTTATCTTTGGAGTAAATTTCAATTTTGTATTTTCCGGCAGGAACCTGCTGGTCTAATTCTGGGCCTTTAAAATAGTAATCCCTGCCGAACGGCTCATAAAAATTATGCCATTCAAATGAAGTGCCATCAAGAGAATATAATTTTTTCCATTGAATGTCTCCGCCAGAGGCGGATCCGCCTTGGGCGGAAAAAACATCTGCAGAATATCTGCCATCCTTGTTTTCAGGATTTGGGACCAAAAGATTAAGATACAATTCAAAATCTTTACTTGAATCAATAAAATAATCGCGGGGCGTTCCTTTTAATTCGTCATAAAATGCCTGAGAAAGCTCTGGATCGCTTATCTGTATATCCCCTGTTTGCAAATAAATAATTCTTGGCTGATGGGCTGAGGCATTGCCAGCAAATGCCAAAAAAAATATAACAAAAATGGAAAAATATTTTTTATTCATTTATTTTGAGTATGGCGAGGTCGGACCTCTCCATATTGAATGCGTATTTAAAAGTTTTTAGAGGTCCGACCTCATCGCTCGTGGCTGCAACTGCAATAATCGCAATCTAAACCGCATTCACAGCAATTAAAACAAAGATAAGGGCGACATTTGCATTTGTCTTGTTGCCTCATTTGCCTGCCACATTTTTTGCATGTTACAGCAATTTTTGGTTCTCTTGCTTTTAATATATGGATAGTTTCTTCTTCGGCTGATGCCTCTCTTTTATTTATTTTATACATTCCGCCATGGCCGGGAATTATCCAATCAGCTATTTTTAAAATCATATGCCTGCTTTCTTTCAATCTCTGAGGATTTGAAGCAAAAGCATCATCATGCGGATCTCGAGGATAATTTTCTTTCCAAAAAACATCTCCGCATATTGCAACAACACCATCTCTTGTGGTCACAAAAAGAGTTATGCTTGAATAATCATGCCCCGGAGTATGCAAAACCTGGATGTTCGGAGTAAAATTCTCAGGCCAAGTTTCAACTGTCTGCTTGTCCCATAAGCCATAATATTCTAAAGTCTTAGCTCGAGGAAACATTCCAACATTTCTATAATGGTCAATATGCGAATGAGTAATACAGACAACGTCAACATCTTGGACTGTTAAATTTTCTTTTTCTAAGGCATCAATCAGAACCTGTTGGCTTTCCATAATCCCGGGATCAACTACCATAACCAAATCTCCATCTCTTACCAAAGTAACAGTCGGCTGGGTCTTTTCTTCCCCTTCTTCAGCCACAGAATCAGCATTTGTATAACCCTCAACTAAAATTTTAACTTCAGCTGTCATAATATTCTTGCCGATTAATCTTTTTTACCTCTCTTGCTTTTGTTTTTATTCCTGTTATTTATGTGCTCTAATCTGGTGGCATTGCCCCAAAATCTGTTGACTGATTTGTTTTGCAACGCTTTATATCTTGCCTTGCCTTTTTGTATATTCCTAGAAATATATTTTTGCATGCGAGCTTACGAACGCCGAGCACTAAATTTTTGAAAAAAAATTTCAATGCTTGGTATTCAATTTAATTATTTAATTTAAAATCCAAAGAAAAAGATTCAAAACTCCTGCAAATGAAACCCATAAAATATATGGAATTAATAATAATGATGCAGTTTTAGAAATTCTATAAAAATTTATGATTGTAAATATTATTGCAAACCAAAGCATCAGCAATTCAAAAAAAGCAGCACCAGGAGAGTGCATGCCGAAAAATATTACTGACCATAAAATATTAAGAACAAGCTGTATTGCAAAAATTACAATAATATTTGCCTTCTGCCAAGAACCCAATAAAAATTTCTGTGATAATGGATTCCATATATTCGCCTTTTTAGAATCAAATTTGTTTTTTGGCTTCCATTTCTTTGACCAAACCAAATATAAAGAAACTCCCATTAGAATAAACAGAGTTGTCCATACTGGGCCAAAAATCCAATTTGGCGGGCTGAAAGCTGGCTTATTCAAATTTTTGTACCAGCTATTTATTTCAGGCATCGTAAAAATAGAGCCGACAAATCCAGCTACTTCGCAGATTATTATGCTTATTAAAAGTTTTAATAGATCATTATACTTCATTGTATTTTTATTTCTGTTTGTGCCCCGCCAATCAAATTTTTTACATTAGATACAGGCCTTGCCATGCATCTATAAAAAATAAAACCGACTGATAGAATCACAATCAGTAATATAAATATTATTGTTAAAACTTTTTTATCTATTTTGGAAAATATTGCCATAGAAGATAAATCTAATGATATTCTATTTTATCTTTGATAATATACTAAATTATGTAATCTTTTAATCTATTATTGAAGCGGTAAATTATTTTATAACAATTGGAGCTAACATAGTATCCGCTTTCCAATATTGGCAATCCGGCGGTGGGTTCATAGGAATAACTTCCCCATTGATATTTTCTTTTTTAAATCCAGCATCAATAAGTTTTTGCAGATGAACGGGATGATAAGTGTTTATTTCATCGGAATAATAAGTAAAAATACCGCCTGACTTCAGTTTTTTGAATGCAGTTCTAAAAAATCCGAAATGATTTTTATGAATTTCCAATTCAGATAAAGGATAAGTATCAAAAAGAATTCCGTCAACGCTTTCGTCTGGAACTTGATCAATAACTTCTTCCCACAAACCCTCTAAAACCTCAACAGGATATTTAGCGCTTTTTGCGAATTCGCGCGCTTTCTCTGCAACTTCATGATTAGCCTCAACGATAATATGCTTTTGAATATCAGCATTTTGAATAAAACTAGCGGAAATTCCCATACCATAACCAAGTTCCAGAATAATGCCGCCTTTAGAAGTTGCTATTTTAGCAAGCTCTTTCATATATGGCGTTTCCCAATCTTCCATAACTGGATGACCAAAAATTTTCAAAGTATGTTCGTCAAAAATTGCCGGAGCCTGTTTCCATGCCTGTTCGTCTTTAAAACCTATATCAACCCGAGTTTTGTGGGTTACATCACGAATATCTCCCCATGGCGGTGGCGGTGGATCAAAATCTTCATCTTTTGACAAGTGGTTTTTAGTGTTTGTTTTTATAAAATCCATATATCTTTAATGCTTATTATTAAAAAAAATTTTACAAAAAATGTGGGCGATGAAGGAATCGGACAGTTGCCCGAAGGCATCACCTTCTCGTTTCGCTCGTCGCGATTCGGGAAGTCTCGCTTCGCGAGACGACCTATTGTCTTACTTGCCCCGCACTAAAATTTGGGTGTGGGCGTGGAAGGAATCGGACCTTCGACCTCTGTCTTATCAGGACAGCGTTCTACCACTGAACTACACGCCCAAATTTTAGTGCGGGGTCAGGACAGCGTTCTGCCACTGAACTAATCGCCCTTTATCCTCCTAACTTTTTAATTCCTTTTACCCTCCCAAGTTTTTTTCTGGAAAATTTAGGAGGATAAATAATTTTCCAATGTTCTTTTTATCCAATCCTTACCCCAGCCTGTTTTGAGAAACTTTTCTCTTTTTGCTGCATCATTTCTGTTGCGGTGTGCTTCATAGTATATCAATATAAATGGTTTTAATTTTTTGGTTGATTCTACTTTTCCTGAATTGTGCTCTTTAAATCTACTTATCAAATCATTAGTCATTCCTACATAAAAACATTTATATTTTTAACTCTTCAAAATGTAAACATACCACATAAATTAAAAAGTTAGGAGGACAAGTTTAATTTAATTTTAATATTTTTTACTATTTTAGTCAACTCTTCACCTTAATTAAGGTGAAGAGTCAATAAAAAATGGCGGGCCTGCTATAGGTCACAGGTCCGCCCATCTGTATTTTGCGCTAAAACTACTTCACTTTTTTCTGATTTGGGTTAGCAAAACCCATTTACACTGCTGTGGTTTTCTCCTTTCGCAGTTGAAGTTGCGGTCGCCAACTCGCGGACTATTAATCGCCACGAGAGAAAAAAATAGAACAGTTGGCAGAAGAAAGACTGCCGGGCGAAGAGGTCTGGTGTAGAAGGAAAGTAGCTGCACAAACCCGATTCAACTTTCTTGGCATCGCCAAGGCTGAATTGTCTTCTGCCAACTGTAATGCGACTTATGATAATATTGCGTCTGCCATATATGGCAGTATGAAAAAATTGTAAATGAGCGAACGGACAGTTGGCAGAGGAGATTTTACCGGGATTGGCCGAACTTAAGGCGGAATGCTCATCGCATACGCCAAGCTTGCGTTGAGGACAGGACGGAACTCGTCCAAATGATCGGGCCCAATAAAGCACCCGAAACTGCGCACCTCAAAACGCCATACTACCAGGCCATAATCTCACATCTCGCAAAGTTGAGCTCTGCACTGTGCAAACGCCACTACTCTGCGTTAGCAAAGAGAAAGGGCGCACAGTACTCTGCCAACTGTCCGGAAAATTGTCCTTAGTTGTGCTTAGGACAATTTTCCGGACAGTTAAAATTTTATAGATTTTTCTATTTGTTCTGCAACTGATAAAATCTTGTTTTCTTGAAAATGATTTCCGATAATCTGCAAACCAACCGGCAAATCGCCTGCTTTTCCTGCAGGCAAAGACAAAGCTGGCAAACCGGCCAAATTAACAGAAATTGTATAAATATCCATTAAGTACATTGCCAGCGGATCATCGGTTTTTTCTCCCAATTTAACTGGAAGAACAGGCGAAACAGGACAGAATATCATATCCACCTTTTCAAAAGCTTTTTCAAAATCTTGCCTTATCAGCTGTCTGACTTCCTGAGCTTTTTTATAATAAGCATCATAGTATCCAGACGACAAAGCATACGTTCCAATTAGAATTCTTCTTTTCACTTCGGGGCCTAAACCTTTTCCCCTACTTTTTAGATAAACATCCAGCAAATCTTTTGCGGGGTACCCTTTGGGTCCTGATAATCCGTACCTAATTCCATCAAATCTTGCCAGATTGGCTGAAGCCTCACAAGGTACGATAATATAATAACAAGCCAAAGCAAATTCGGCATTCGGCAGGCTTATTTCTATAATTTCAGCTCCTGCATCCTCTGCTTTTTTGATTGCATTTTTAATTATTTTTTCAACTTTAGGATCCAAACCTTTTACAAAATATTCTTTTGGAACCCCGATGCGACAACCTTTTAATTCAAAATTCGAAATTCTAAATTCAAAATTCGCGCTGGTGGCATCCATCTTATCTTTTCCAGAAAGTGTCTTAAAAACAATTTCTGCATCTTCAATGGTTTTTGCTATAGGACCAATTTGATCTAAAGATGAGGCGTGAGCAATCAGACCATATCGAGATACAGCTCCATAGGTCGGTTTTAATCCAACAACTCCGCAATTTGACGAAGGCATCCTAATTGAGCCTCCTGTGTCGGAACCCAAAGCAAAGCAGGCCAAATTTGCAGCCACAGCAGCTCCAGACCCAGAGGAGCTTCCTCCAGCAACTCTTGTTTTGTCATGCGGATTTTTTGTCGGTCCAAATGCAGAATTTTCTCCAGAGCCTCCCATTGTAAATTCATCAGTGTTTGTTTTTCCTAAAATTACCGCGCCTGCTTCTCTTAATTTTTTTACAACCGTAGCATTATAAGGAGCCACGTAATTTTCTAACATTTTTGAGGCAGCCGTGCATTTTTGGTCTTCAACTAAAATCGCGTCTTTTATAGCGCAAGGAATCCCGCAAAGCATTCCAAATTCTCCTGTCAATATTTTTCTGTCAGCTTCTTCTGCCTGTGCTAAAGCCAAATCTTCTGTAACCGACAAATAGGCGTTTATTTCTTTATCTAATTTTTTTATTTTTTCCAAATAGGCCTTAGTCAAATCAACAGAAGTAAATTCCTTGTTTTTTAATCCTTCGTGCGCCTGTTTAATTGTTAGTTCTGTCAGATTCATTAAATTATGAATTTTGAATTTTGTATCTTGTGGTTTGAATAGAATTTTGAATACAGAATTCTGAATTCTTTATTCTATTCTAAATTCTAATTTCCAAATACTATATTCTACAATATTGTCTTAACCTTTATATAATCATCTTTTTTATCCGGAGCTGCTGCCATTATTTTTTCTGTTAAACTGGCATTTCTCGGCAAGATTTCGTCTTTTCGGGCTTGTCCGCCTAACTTATTTTCTTGCAAAATTTTATCAGGTGAAGGAGCTTTATTAAGCAAATTAAAATAATCTAAAATTGCCGACAGATCTTTCTGCATTTTTTCCACTTCATTTTCCGTTAATTCCAGCCTTGCGAGTTTAGCTATATGTTCTACCTCTTCTTTGGAAATCATTTGATTATAATAACAGATTTTTTCAGCAATGAAAATATTGACAATAGATTATTATTGTTATATTATTATATATCGTGAAATTTTGAACTGAACCTTCCCAATATATTTGGGTTACTATTACCCAATTAAAGCTCAAAATAGCAGGAGAATATCATGGCAACTTCAACAATAGTTCTTTTGGCAATTTGTGGTGTTTTTTGTCTAATCGGCATTATCACCCGACAAGAATGGCTTGTGGCAATGTCTTTGTGTCCAATATGTTTGGTAATATTTCTTGGGATATGGTATTGGATCTGGCCAATTCCAGAAAATCCTACACCGGCATGCTTTCGTGTGTTTCCAACACATCCTCCATGGTGAGTCCAAAAGTTCTCGCTTCGGCGAGAACAGGCCGTCGCGCGAATTCATTTTCGCTCGATGGCATTTTTTTTATAAAAATATCCCGCGAAGCGGGATACCTTATTATTGAAAATTTAAAATTGGCAATTGAAAATTAATTTTAGAATGATACTTCGCCTTCTTCATCTTTTGACATTACTTCAGCTAATGTATCGATATTTTCCAAAGCAATGCCGGCTCCCCTCACAACCGAAGTTAAAGGATCATCAACTATTTTGCACGGCATTTTAGTTTCTTTTGAAATTAAAGCATCAAGCCCTTTTAATAAAGAACCTCCGCCAGACAAATAAATTCCATTAGACATTACATCAGATAATAACTCGGGCGGAGTTTCCTCAATTGTTATTTTTATGGCTGCAATAATTTGTTTTATAGATCGTTCTAATGCCCTTTGAACATCATCATTAAAAATCACAACTTCTTCCGGCAGTCCTGTAACTAAATTTCTTCCTCTCATTGGCATTTCTTTTTTTTCTTTTAGAGGCATTGCTGAACCGATATTCATTTTAATTAATTCTGCAGTTCTTTCTCCGATCATAAGCTTATATTCTTTTTGAGCAAACTGCACAATATCGTCATTTAATTTATCTCCGGCAATTCTCAAGCTTTTGAAAGCCACAATTCCCCCCAAAGATATGATTGCCACTTCTGTTGTTCCTCCGCCAATATCAACAATAAAATTTCCTCCGGCTTCCTGAATTGGCAATTTTGTGCCTATCGCAGAGGCCAAGGGCTCTTCAATTAAAAATACTGTTCTGGCTCCGGCATTTTTTGCCGCATCTCTGACGGCTTTTCTCTCAACTTCAGTAACCCCGCAAGGAATGCCGATTATTACTCTGGGCATAAAGCCCAATCCAAAAATTTTTTTGCCGCTGGCAGCCGCTTTTTCAATAAAATATTTCAACATCTGCTCTGTTACTTCAAAGTCAGAAATAACTCCGTTAACCAAAGGTCTTGTAGCAGAAATATATGCTGGTGTTCGTCCTACCATTTTTTTTGCTTCTTCGCCAATAGCTAAAATCTGGCCAGTTTTATTGTTCACAGCCACCACCGACGGCTCATTGATGATTATTCCCCTGTCTTTTACATAAACCAAAGAATTAGCGGTGCCTAAATCAATCGCCATATCAATCGATAATAATGAGGATAGCTTCTTAAACATTTATTTAAAAAGTTTTGATAATTGTTTTATTTTTACTAACTTCGTGGATTTTTTGTTTCTTTCTTTTACTTCAACTGAATTTTTGGCTAATGTTTTTTCTGAAACAACAATTCTATAAGGAATGCCAATCAAGTCAGCTTCTGCAAATTTTTCCCCGGCCGACTTATCTTCCCTATCATCGTATAATACTTGAATGCCCTGTTTTTGTAAATCTTGATATATTTTTTCAGCCGTGGCTTTAACTTTTTTTGCTTGTCCTGAGCCTGTCGAAGGATTTATTTCTATTAAATGAACCAAAAATGGTGCAATTTCTTTCGGCCATATAATTCCCTTTTCATCGTGACTTGCTTCAACAACAGCTCCTATTGACCTGCCCAATCCAATCCCATAACAGCCCATAATAACCGGTTTTTCCGAGCCATCGCTATCTTTAAATTTTAAATCAAATGGCAAAGAATATTTTGTTCCAAGCTTAAAAATATTCCCAACTTCTACTGCCTTTTTTTCTACAAAGCTGTCTGAACTGCAATTCGGACAAGCTGGAGTTTCATTTTTTATTTCTTTATTAACAGCTGTTTTACATTTATTACATATATAAATTATATCTTCGCCTGCGTCTGTAACCATCTGAAATTCATGAGAATATTTTGAAAAAGTCCCGCCAGAAGCCAAAGTCAGATAAGTTTGTTTCCCAATCCCCAACTCTTTAAAAATATTGAAATAAACTTTTATCATCTTCTCATAATATTTATCCAGATCTTCCTGGTTTGCATGGAAAGAATATAAATCTTTCATCAAAAATTCTCTGGTCCTTAAAAGGCCTGACTTTGCCCTTAGTTCGTCTCTGAATTTTGTTTGTATCTGAAAAACAGAAATAGGCAGGTCGCGATATGAAAAAACATTTTTTTTAGCCAAAGGAGAAACAACTTCCTCATGCGTAGGGCCTAAAGCATATTCTTTGTCTCCTGAACCATTAACCTTGAATAAAACATCCAAATTATTCCATCTCCCGGTTTTTATCCAATTTTCTTTCGGCTGTAAAACCGGCATTAAAATTTCCTGGCCTCCAGCGTCTATCATATTTTTCCTGATTATATTCTCAACATTTTTCAATACCGAAAATCCCAAAGGCAAAAAGCTATAAACTCCGGCCATTAATTGATCGATAAATCCCGCGTTCACAAGTAATTCATTAGAAATTGCCGATTTTTCCTCGCCCGTCCGAAGCTCGGAAGCGAAGGAGGGTTTATTTGTTTTATAGAATAATTTTGATTGCAGCATATGATTTATGAACGAAGTGAATAAATCATCCCGAGCCCGCAGGCGAGGGAATGCCTTATCCATCGTTTATCTTTGCAAACTTGATTTTAAAAAGTCTGTAAAGCGCGGTATGTCAAATTTTATTGTTATAAAAAGAGACAAAGCAATTAATATTATGAAGAATATCATCGTAATCCCCTGTTCTACTTTTACTGAAACTGGCTTGCCTTTTATTTTTTCAATTAATAGAAATACCAATTTTCCTCCGTCTAATGCTGGTATGGGAAATAAATTAAATATAGCTATAAACACGCAGATCATTCCGATAAAATATAAAAAGAAACCTATTCCATAACTCGCCGCATTAGCTAAAAATACCGTAATTCCTAAGGGCCCTGCGAAAGAGGCTCCTTCCGGCGTGCCCTTTCCCCCTATTAAATTTATCAAAACAGAATATAATCCTGCCAAAGCATTAACTGTTGTCTGCCAGGTATAAATTGTTCCTTGAATAGGAGCCATATACCAAGAAGTTTTTTTAATAAGAGTTGCCATTCTTTCCAACCCAACTCCAACTGCGCCTTGGTCAGCGGGCGGATTAACTCTTGGCGTTAAATTAACGTCAAAAACTTTGCCATTCCTGTCAATCGTTATTGTTATTTCTTTTCCTTTATTATCGCCTGTAATTTTCTGGAAATCAGCAATTTTATTAATTTTTATAACTTGCCCTGAGCCTGTTGAAGGGTCTAAACTTCCAACTTTAATATCTTTTATCGTGTCTGCAATTTTCAATCCTGCCTGGCTTGCCGGAGAATTTTGAGAAATCGCAACCACTTTTACCTGCACATTAGTTAATCCTTGCACATCTTGATCGCCCACCGGTAGATCAGTTCCCATTGCAAAAACAACAGAAAAAATAATTATGGCAGCTATCCAGAATGCCGCAACTCCGCCTATAACAATTAAAACTCTCTGCCAAATTTTTAAATTCATAAAACTTCTGTAATCGTCCACTCCACCTTCTTCTCCATAAATTCTGACAAATGCTCCAAGGGGAAGCCAGTTTATAGAATAAATTGTCTCTCCAATTTTCTTTCCAAATAATCTTGGTGGATATCCAATGCCAAATTCATCAACCCTTACTCCAAATTTTTTAGCTATTATAAAATGCCCGAATTCATGAATAATCATCAAGGCGATTAAGCTTAAAAAGGCAATGGCAAAAATTAAAATTGAAGATATCATCAAATTGATTTTAAATTAATTCGTTCTTCTTTTTCTCTACTAAATTTTTTATTTTTTCCTGGTAATCATCAACCACTTTCTGCAATTCATCTTTTCCACGGAATTTGTCATCTTCTGAAATCTGTTTTTCTTTCTGGGCTGTCTGTATTTTATTCCATGCATCTTCCCTTTGCCTCCTTATCGTTTGTTTTGCCTGTTCTGCTTTTTCATTTAAAATTTTACCCAAAGATTGCCGATATTCTTCTGTCAGCATAGGCAGATTTAACCGGATAATATTTTTATCAACAGCGCAAGACATTCCCAACCCTGATTGGGAAATTGCTTTTTCTATCGGTTCTATATATGAAACATCCCATGGCTGTATGACTAGCTGGTTTGTCTGCGGAGTAGAAATTGCACCCAGTTGTTTTATTGTAAATTTTGAACCGAAAGCATTTACTTCTATGTCTTCAACTAAAGTTGGAGAAGCGCGTGATGTGCGTATTTTTGCCAGTTCTCCTTCTAAAAATTTGAAAGATTTTTCAATTTCCGGTTTTACTTTGTCTATAAATTCTTTATACGACATTGTTATAGCTGATCGAAATGTTCTATCGCTCCGCTTGTTCTAAATGAATTATTTTCAATTAGAACAGTTAGAACAATTCGAACATTTAGAACATTAAATTTCCATTAATAATATTTCTAAAGCCAACTTTGGATTGGCATTCGTAAAAATCAATTTATTGTTTATTTCTTCTGACAATTCCAAAAATTTATTAGCTTTTTTGTCTGAAAAATCATTTAACAGTTTATTGCGGAAATATTTTTGCATTACTTCTACAATTTCAACTGCATTTTGTTTTTCAAAATCTATCCCTTTCACATATTTAAATTTGTCAGCTAAATTTGAATTAATTACGGGCAATAAATCTTTTAAAATTTCCTGTTCTTTTCTTAATCTTTCCGGATTTTCCGGAAGATCTTTTGGCTTGAAAAATTTAATCTGCTGGCATCTTGAAATAATTGTCGGCAATAGCATATCAGGTTTTGAAGAAATCAAGATAAGCAGTGTCTTACCTTTGGGCTCTTCCAGCGTTTTTAAAAAACAGCTCTGCGCCTCCTGATTCATTTTCTCGGCCTCGTCAACAATTACCATTTTAATTCCGCCGTTGTACGACTTGTAAGCCAAAAAATTTTGAACTTCTCTTATTTGTGAAATGTCAATTTCGGTTTTGTCTTCTTTTTTTGTAACTATTTTTAAATCTGGAAATTTACACCCAATAAATTCTGCGAATTCCAAAGCAAATGTCTTTTTCCCAATTTCGCGCGACCCTGTAAATAAATACGCATGCGAAAGCTGGTTCAATTCAAATTTATTCTTTAAAAATTCCCATTGTTTTCTATGGCCTATAATCATTACTTTTTTGACATTACAACTTTTTTGTATTCTTCTAAATTTTCAAGAACAATTCCAGTTCCTTTCACAACGCAAAAAAGCGGCTCTTCTGCCACAAAGCAAGGAACTCCTGTGCTTTGGGCAACTAATTCATTAATCTTTGGAAGCAAGGAACCTCCGCCTGCCATAATAATTCCCTTATTCATTATATCAGCAGAAAGCTCCGGAGGAGTTTCTGCCAACACATGCTTTACGGCCTGCATTATTTCAGCTAAAACATCTGATATAGCTTCGCAGACTTCATTATTGGATATTTTAATGTTTCTCGGCAGGCCCAAAATTAAATCTCTGCCCTGTATTTCTAGAAATCTCAACTCTTTTTGCGGAAGGGCCGTGCCTACTTTTATTTTTATTTCTTCAGCTGACTGGGTTCCAATTGCCAAATTATATTTTTTCTTTATATACTCTGTTATTGCTGCATCAATTTTGTCTCCTGCAACTCTCACAGAATGCCATGTAACAATTCCCCCCAAAGAAATTACCGCAACCTCCGAAGTGCCTCCCCCAATATCAACTATCATATGCCCTGAACAGGAATTGATTGGAATACCAGCTCCAATGGCGGCTAAAATCGGCTCTTTGGCAACATAAGCTGATTTTGCTCCTGCTGATAAAGCTGCCTCAATTACAGCCCTTCTTTCTGTGCTAGTAATTCCTGCCGGAACAGAAATAACTAATTCTGGCTTGAATATTTTTAATCCTGAACTGGTTTTATTTATAAAATATTTCATCATCGCCTGCGTGACCTTGTAATCAGCGATTACGCCGTCTTTAAGAGGCCTGTAAACTTTGATATCAGCTGGAGTTCTGCCAATCATTTCTTTAGCGTGTTCTCCAATTGCTAAAATTTTATTTCCGGTCAAAGAAACAGCCACAACAGACGGCTCATATAAAACAACCCCCTTACCCTGAATATAGACAAGAGAATTGCATGTGCCTAAATCAATTGCAATTTTATTATTGAACATGATAAAAAATTATTCTAATTATTCTAATTGCTCTAATTATTCTATTTAATTCCGCAGAATTACAGCTATGTAATAAGCGGTTCTAATAATTTCTAATATCTAATTTCTAAAAAACCCTTAGACATTTTGGCATTGATATTTGATTAGGTTAATTAGAATAATTAGGTTAATTAGAAATTCGTTTGATATCTGCTCCTAACTTTTGTAAGCGCTCTTCTATTTTTTCATATCCTCTGTCAATCTGAAAGATATTTTCAATAACTGTTTTCCCTTCTGCAGATAATGCTGCAATTACCAGACAAGCTCCAGCCCTTATATCCCAAGAATCAATAGCAGCTCCTGAAAGTTTTGTCGGGCCAAATACAAATGTTCTATGAGGATCTACCATTTCAATTTCAGCTCCCATTTTTTTTAATTCCTGAATATAATTGAACCTGTTTTCATATAAAGGATCGTGCACCAAGCTTTTTCCTTCTGCCGAAATTAAAAGAGGAACTATTATCGGCAGCAAATCTGTAGGAAAACCGGGATATGGAAGCGCCTGCACTTTTATTGCCTTGAGTTTTGGAGAATGCGAAACTAAAACATAATCTTCACCTCTTTCAAAATTAACTCCCATCTCCTCTAATTTTGCCAAAAATAAATCCAAATGCGATAAATCAACCCCTGTTACTTTAATCTTTCCAGGAATTAGTGCTCCAATAGCTATAAAAGTTCCTGCCTCTATCGGATCTGGAATTACGCTATGACCGCATCCATGTAAAATTTTTACGCCATCGATTTTAATTGTATGAGTACCGAGCCCTTCAATTTTTGCTCCCATTTTCAAAAGCATTTCCCCTAAATCCTGAACATGCGGTTCTGCTGCAGCTCCTTTTATAATAGTTTTCCCTTCTGCTAAAACAGCTGCCAATATTACAGCTTCTGTGGCCGTTACTGAAAATTCCTCAAGCACAATTTCTTTTCCTTCTAATTTTTTACAGCTGACTTCATAAATATTATCGGGGTACCCTTTGGGTCGTTCAATTTTTGCACCCAATTTTTCCAATGCATTCAACTGCACAGAAATAGGCCTTAATCCTATCCTGTCTCCGCCAGGCGGAGGCATTTTAAAATTTTTAACTCGAGCCAAAAGAGCGCCGAAAAATAATACAGAAATTCTCGTTTTTGAAACTTTTTCAAAATCCATTTTTTCTGATTTAACAATCTGCGCTTTTATCTTAACCTTTCTTTCACTAATTTTTTCAACTTCAATTCCCATGCTTTTTAATATCTCTAAAATATTGGAGATATCCTCTATAAAAGGCAAGTTATCAATAATACATTCATCTTGTGTAAGCAAAGCAGCCACAAGCGCTGGGCCTGCTGCATTTTTTGAACCCCTAACCTCAATTTCTCCATTCAGCTCTTTTCCGCCTTGAATTATAAATTTATCTGATTTCACGAGCAAAGCGAGTAAAATCATCCCGAGCTCTCAAAGAGCGAGGGAATACCTTTACTGTTTATATAGTAATTATTCTTTATCCTAATCCAAAAAAATAATATTGTCAAAGCCTGAAAAAATGGCCTAACCCCGTCACTATTTGACGCCCGCAGGCGGATTCCCCGTAGGGTTCTTTCATCGATGTTTTGAAACACACAGATAATTGTGAGCGAAGCGACTCAGCTAGGTCGGGAAATTCTGCTTCGCAGAAATTTCTCGCGACCCTACGCTCAGTCTATCTTTGGGGCTATACATAAATTATTGGTAAAATTAGTGAGGGGTTGTTTGGCTTTTATTATATTGTATTTAGTTGATACCAAACAAAAAAAGAGCCCTTAATAGCTGTTAGACTACCAGGGCACATGAGGCGGGGTGTGACATTATTTGTGTGTTGTGGTTGCATTATTGCATCAAGCCGAGAATCTCGCATACCTTGCGAGACAGGTCTTGCTTCTCGCACCAATGATTGCATCCTGCCTCCACAAGCTTCTGGCGAAACGACGGAATGCCAGAAATCGCAATCATCGGGCCCTTGAATTCAGCCCGAATTTTCTCGACCAAGGGCACCGTGTTCATCTCGTGTTCGTGCGCGCCATCCTTCGCGTCGGACATACAAGCATTCACGACGATGACGGCAAGATCCTCGTTTCTGTCGAACTCTCCTTCTGCCTGACCGATAGAGTAGGCGGGGATAATTTGTACCCTACCTCTGAGTAGATCTGCCCACATATCCTGTAGGAAGACATTATGCTCGATAATTAAAACTGTTTGCATAGGCTCCTCTCTTTCTATAGCTACAACACAGTTACACACTATGGGTTTTCAAAGGGCGGAACAACATATATAGAATAGCAACTGTGTTTTCTTTTGTCAACTCTTCACCAATTATTATATTTTCATTGTTTTTATTTTTCAGAGATAAAATCCTTTCTTGTGTTTAAAAAAATATACAATATGATTGGTGAAGAGTCAATCTTTAATTTTACAGGTTTTGTGATAGTATTGTAATAATGACAAAAAGAACTCGGCTAATAATATTGCTTATTTGTGTGGCGGCTTTTCTTGCAATAGCCCCTGTTTTAGTGCTCTACTCTATGGGAAACAGGTTTGATTTTAAAAAAATGAAAATTACGGCAACCGGAGGCATTTATGTAAGGACATTTCCGGCAGCTGAACAAATTACTATTGATTCTAAAATTTTGCAAAAACCCGGCATATTTTCAAATTCAATTTTTGTGCAAAGCTTGCTACCCAACGACCATACTGTCTTAGTAGAAAAAAGCGGTTATTATGACTATTCAAAAACCATACCTGTCCTAGAAAAAGAGGTTACAAAATTAGAGAATGTCCTTTTGATTAAAAAAGATATACAATTTGAAATTATTACGGACAAAACCCAATCTCCTTTCACTAACCAGGAAAAATTTATTATAAAAAATAACAATTTATATTATTCTAATATTAAAGAAAACTCAGAATTGTCTGTTCTTGAAAAATCTACTCCGGTCATAAAAAAAATAGTTGCATTTTCATTGCAGAACAATAACATCATATGGATAAAAACAGACGGATTCCTTTACAAATCTGACTTGGAAAATTTATCTGCTGACCCTGTAAAAATTGCTTTAACTCCGATAAAAATAAATAAAACTAATTTTTATAAAATAATAAATTATAACAAAGATATTTTCGTAAACGATAACGGTAATCTATTTATTTTAAATGCCAAAACAAATAACTTGGATAATTTTTATTCTCCAGTGGCTGACGAAAAAATTTCTCCGGATGGAAAAAATATAATTTATTATAATGGCAATAATATTTATATTTCTCTTCTATCTGATTTAACTATCCCCAAAAACACCTTATATAAATCTTCTGAAAAAATTAACGATTGTTTATGGCTCAATAACAGTTATATTATTTTTACTGCCGGAAACAAAATTACAATTTCTGAAATCGATTACCGAGGAAATATTAACTCTATAACTTTGCCTCAAACAATATCAATATCGCCAGACAAAACAATTGAAATTAAAAGCCCTAAAATATTTTTTAACCAGCAGGAAGGCAAGCTTTATATTTTAACAAATAATATCTTATTGGTTTCAGAAAAAATCACTCCATAATATTAAACAAAAAAACATTCTCATATTCTGCAGAATATGAGAATGTTTTTTTGTTTATGAAATCTGATTTTTATAAGTGTCTCCTTCAACCGATTTGCAGGTGTCTTTAAATTGGCAATAACTGCACTGCCAATTGCGCGGATAGTCATCTAAACGCGCAGGCAATGAATCTTTTTCTATTTGGTCTTTTAGCGCATAAAACTTGTCTAAAAGAGATTTGCATAGCACCTCATCATAATCCACAAAAAATTCTTTCATTGACTGCTGGTCTTTGTCTATGTAAAGCAGTATGCCCTTTTTGATATTAAAATAATGAAGGTAAAGCTGTATTTGGTAAACATTTTCTTCTTTAGGTGCCATTAAATTCCTGAAAATCATGCTGTTCATGCTTTTAATATCCAACACATAATTTTCATTTCCAACGCATAAGATGGCGTCAGCCCTGCCGGAAATTATTTCCTGTGAAGGGATTGGAATTTCTGTGACAACGCCTATTTTCAACCGGTATAAAACATTGAAAATAGACCTGTGGATATTTTCTCCATGCTCGAATATGCGCATAATTCTGGCATCCATCGGGGCTTTGGGAGCATTTTTAAATTTAAAAAAAACAGCGCGAGGACATTTGCCTGCATCAGTGATATAGAATCTTGTCTGTTCCCTATTTTTCTGGTTATCTAAATAAAACTGGTCTATGAGTTCTTTTAACATGTGATTTTGCGAGCGAGGCGAGTAAAATCACTTCGCAATTTTAAGCCTGATATATTTTTATACATTATGGCTTAAATTGCGAAGATGCCTTTTTACCATATCATAAATTCTACCAATTTCAAAAAATATATGCAAGCCAGGTAGCGAAATTTGACTTTTGCCATAAGCCCCTAAACGCCTCAACGCGTTGAGGCGTTTAAATAATGGCAACAAAAAGCCCCGCAATGCGGGGCTTTTTGAAATCTTTAACGTTTTCCTTCGACAAAAGCTCAGGACCGTGCTAACGCTTCGCCCACTGAGGTGCTCTGCTTTCCCACCACAGACGGAACGATAAGCCCTATTTACCACAGACTTTCGTCCGAAAACCAGGTACAAATAACCGAATATAGAACGATGCTCTATAAACCAGCAATCTATCAAGGAAGTTTTTAGCTTCAAGCTCATTATACCGCCGTGGTTTACCCAGTCAAGGCCAATTAGCCCATCTTCATAATTAACCTACACTCCATCAACCTCCACCACACCGCTTCCTCGCTCACATTGTATACCCGGCTAAGGTCTTGTGCATTTTTAATTCCATTTTTAAAATCTTTTTTAAACATATCCTCTGGCATTAGCAACTCTGCGGCAAACTGATTTGCCTCTGCTTCTTCCGGCTTTTTACTATCTAAATCAAAAACGGAATTTTCTGAAGTATGGCCTAAAAGTAAATGCCCTATTTCGTGTGCAACTGTAAATCTTTGTCGGTGCGAATGTTGGGATTGATTATATGCTATCGTGGCACAATCTCCTTGTGTTATTTGTATACCGTCCGTATTATCACCAAATGCCCAGGGGTAAACAGACAAATCTCTTTCTTTTCTAATATGATCCACAACGTCCTTAATTAAGATAGGTGGGTTTTTTATACCAATAGATTTTAATAAATCTTTTGCCGTTTTTTTTGCAAAAATAACTCTCGGCTTATTGTTTTTTTCCTCCATTTTTTTTATTCTTCACAAAATCTATAAAATTAAGCACTTGTTCCTCCTGCTTTTTTGATAAATTTTTATCAGCCCTTAAAGCAAAGCGTATATCAGCTTTTTCCTCTAAACCCAAAAAAAACTTTACATCTCTATGCAAAAAATCAGCGATTTTTTCCAAGTCCTCAACCTTAATTTTTCTGTCGCCAGATTCAATCAATGAAATAGCAGTGGCCGATTCAAAGCCAAGAAAATCTGCTAAATCTTTTTGAGATTTTTCAGCGGACTCTCTTGCCTCCTTTATTTTTTGGCCGATAAGTTTGTTTTTGTCTTCTATATTTTTCATATTGTCATTGTATACCTATCAAAATGATTTGACAAGTGCATAACTGATTTGACAGCTATTTATCAAAATGATAATATGGTAGTAGCAAAATGGAAATACGGCATAAAGGTCTACGTTATAGAAGTTTTGCTCCGGCAAAATAAACTTTAAGGATTACTTAAATGTTACAATCTTACAAAGGCCATTATCCTTACAACAAGGAAACAGTCAGCGGTTGGGATTCAAATGCAATAGGCGTTTACTATTGCGGCTATCCTAACGGCGGCGGTCTTGATGTTCTATATGTTGGCAGGGCAACAAATTACGGAGGGATCAGAACCCGCTTGCTCCAACATTTAGCCGAGGACCAATGGAGAGATGTTAGTCATTTTGGTTATTGTGTCTGCACAACCTCAGAAGAAGCTGAAAATTTTGAAGCTTCCGAGATAAGGAGATTACAGCCAAGATACAACAAGCAAGGCAAATTCAATTAACACCTGAAATTTAGCTTTAACGAAAGA
The DNA here is from genome assembly GCA_903923535.1 of Candidatus Staskawiczbacteria bacterium. GTDB lineage: Bacteria > Patescibacteriota > Minisyncoccia > Minisyncoccales > Staskawiczbacteraceae > XYD1-FULL-39-28. The sequence continues at coordinate 27,289 of CAIXXY010000046.1, forward strand.
GGCAGATGGATTCTGCCTCTTTTTATTTTTTTTACCTCAGACTTTCAACAAAATCTTTTAAAAGTAATGCGCTTAACACAATCTCATTATTTTTTAGCTTAATAACCGTCTCGTACAAACTCAATTTTTTCTTCCCCAATTTAGCTTTTTCTGAAACAATCCAAACAACCCCATCAAATATTGCAATTTTGATTATATCTCTTTTTTTATCTTTAGCCTTAATAAACGAGACTCCTTCCCTGAAACTTTTATCTTGAGTGCCACCGTTGGTAGTTATTAGTTTAGTTTCGGCCAATATAAATTTGTCTCCCACCTTCAAAACGGCGTCTAATCCTTTTTGCCCGCCATACCCCAATTCCTCCCTAGCGAAATTTACCAGTGCAGCATCCCCACCATCCAAAAACGCTACTCCATCTATGCTCAAGAATTCACTTTTAGATAAAACAGGATATCCAATTTTATGAATCCACTTTCTAAACATCTGCCCCACCTGACGCGATGGAGATTTCTCTTTACTGGCTCCCATTATCAAATTTTCTAGCCCCATTCTGTATAATCTATTACTTATGCGCTTAACGGTTTTGGGATTTTTATTTATCGCTCCTTTATCCTTTCTTAAAAATCCGACATATGGATCATCTATTGGGAACCTATCAAGTTTCAATAGTTCATTTATTAACTCCTTAGCTCGTTTGCGATTAAATAAATCTTTAATTTTCTCTTGCTCTGCGGGATTAATAGTTCTCGCCAAGGTTAAATTAACTGGATATATGTCCGCCAATTTATCGAGATAACCACTAGAGTTGGCTAAATTTATACTTTTTTCAACCCATTTATTCATTTTTTTAAGAAAATAATAATTTTTGTTTCCTTTGTTCTCGACCCTTTTTGTTTAAATATAAATAATTCAAAAACTTGTAGGCCAAATCAAACGATATTCTTTTTCTGTTATTGTCTCTAAAATTGGTTAAAAAATATGAAAAATATTTATCTCTGTTCTGGTTCAGTTCAGTGTTAAACTCCGTCATTAGCCCTATCTGTTCATCAATGGAAATTTCTTTTTTAAAAATTATGTGTGCCATATTGCGCGACGTATTTTTACCAACAAGCCCCGCAACTCCGTACTTTCTTATATCCTCAAGTTGAATTTTTTTCCCATTTTTACTGTCTATCGCCCGCAAAAATAAAATATTTTTGCCCAATATCTTTTTCAACTCCGAACTAATACGAAAGGTTCTTTTATCTTTAAAATTCTGAAGAGCCATTTCTATTTCATATTCGCCAGATTTTAAATAATCCTCGGTTAAACGGAAAACTCCTAAATCGTTCCTGGTATTTTTGATTCTATTAATAAAATCTCCGCCCAACTGCCAATTAAACTCTTTTTTAATCGTGAACGTAATCTGCTTTTTTTCTGGAAAAATCGTTGCAGAAATTTCGTTTTCTGAAGAATTGTCTTTTTTCTTCCTAAAATAGAAAGATATTACGTTGTACGTCGTGTCCTCGAAAACTTGTTCTGAAAAAATATTCAGCTTTACGATTTCAAATTTATCAAAAAATAAATCTCTTATTCTTTGAGAATTTTCTGCACAAAGAAAATTCAAAGGAACGATTAAAATCCCCTCTTCACTATTCAAAATTGAAAAAATAGAAACTTGATAAAGGTCCTCAAATTTTGAATGGTTCCCAGAAAAATTTTTATCCTTTGTTTCCTTATCAGCCTTGTTTTTATGCAAATATGGAGGATTGGTGCAAACAAATCCGTATTTTTGCTTGTGATTTATCGAATCATTATGAAAAACCTCGCTGTTATCCACATATTTTTTATCGCAATCAAATCCGGTAATTTTTTTACAACTGTTTTTCTTCGCCCAATTTATTAAGTCTTTATTTCCAGCGAAAGGGTCAACAACATATTTATTTTTAACAAAGTTTTCAAAACCCAAAAGAATAAAATCTGCTTTAGTCGTAAAAAATTGTCCAAGTTGTTTTTTCATAATTCTTCTGAACCTTATTAGCTCATCATATAATTTTATCACAAACTAGTCAAAACAAAAACTACTCCGAGTGGAGTAGTTTTTAGAGTCAAAATTAAACTTGACAATCGTTTTCGGACGGGTTCTATTATCTTTTTGCCCACTGAGGCGCTCTTCTTGCTCTGCGCAATCCGAATTTCTTTCTTTCTCTCATTCTCGGGTCTCTTGTTAAAAATCCTGCTTTTCTTAATCGTTTTCTGAAATTTGCGTTGAAATCTACTAATACCCTTGCTGTTCCGTGCCTTATTGCTTCTGCTTGCGCCCTATGCCCTCCGCCCTTAACTTTTATTGTTATTCTGAATTTATCCAAGCATTTCATTTTTTTCATTGAAGCGACAGCTGATTCCTGGTCTTCTATTGTCTGAAAATATTGCTGATAAGGCTTATTATTTACTATAAATTCCTTATCGCCCTTTGTAAAAAGTCGTATGCGGGCAACTGCTGTTTTCCTTCTGCCGATTGCTTCAAAATAACGGTCTGGCTTGCCAGCTGTTTCTTTTATTGCCTTTGCAATCTCTTTTGAAATCTCGTCTTCTTTAATATCATCCCCGCCTGCATCGGCTATGTCAAAGACATTGCGGGCAGGTGATAAATCCTGCATAATTTCAACAACAGGGGTTTTAATCTCTTTTTTTTCTTTTGTTTTAGCAATTGCCCTGACTTCGTCGTGGGTCCTCGACGGCTTTGCCGTCGGGATTTTTTTTGTAGTAGTTTTTGGCATTTTTTTATTTACCCGGTTAAATAATTTCGCTTTAGGCGAAATTACCGCTCCGCGGTATTTAATCTGGTGAAAATCTTAATCTTTTAATTTGTCTTGGCCTTAATGTATTTTTTGTGAGCATACCCATTACAGCAGTTCTTAAAACCTCTTTAGGCCCTCTTTTAATTAAAAATTCTTTCAATGTTGCCTGTTTAAAATTTCCTAAATATCCTGTGAAATGGAAATAATTCTTTTGCTCCAATTTTTTTCCGGTAAATTTCATCTTGTCTATGTTTTTAACTAAAACAGTATCCCCCATATCTTTATAAGGAACAAAATTTGGCTTATTTTTACCTCTCAGCAAAACAGCAACCTCAACAGCCAATCTGCCTAAGGATTTGTTTTCTGCATCTACTGAAATAACTTTTCTTTGTATTTGCTCTTTTTTCATAATTACAAATGAGGGAGTAGTGTAAAAATAAATTTTTACACTGCGACCGAATGCAGTAATTATATAAATTACCGCAGTAATTTCTATAATTTTACTTTAAAAGCTCAATTATTGCCATTTTTGCTCCGTCTGAATTACGCGGACCTAATTTTATAACCCTAGTATATCCGCCATGTCTTTCTATATATCTTGGAGCGATTTGGTCAATTATTTTTTTTGTCATTTCTGGAGTCAAATTTTCTGCCAATATCCTGCGGTTTGCCAAATTAACATTTTTGGCTTTTGTAATCATTTTTTCTGCAACAGATCTCAATTCTTTTGCTTTTGCTTCTGTAGTTTTGATTTTTTCGTGCATGAAAAAATTATTCACTAATACTCTGAATAGCGCTTTTCTTGGCCCAATTTTCCTTGAAAATTTTCTTCCTTTATTTAACTTTCTCATGCTTCTATTCTTCGTTCTTTAATTCTAATCCTAATTTTTTAATTTTTCTTTTTATTTCAGAAATTGCTTTATCTCCCATGCCATCTAATTCAGACAAGCCTTTTTCTGATTTTCTGACAATTCCCCCTACGGTTTTAATGCCATTATTTAATAAAGCATTCAATGTTCTTCCAGTTAATTTTAAATCTTCAACTAATAATTTAGTTGCATCTTCCTCGCCTTCTAAAACTTTTTCTGATGATATTTCTTCTTTTTCTTCGCCGGCTTTTCCCTGAAAAATAATATTAAAATGTTTTATTAAAATATCACAAGCTTCAAAAAAGGCTTCTTCAGGAGTAATAGTGCCGTCAGTTTCAATTTCCAAAGACAACTTATCAAAATCTGTCCTGTCCCCCACGCGCATATTTTCAACCTGGAAATTTACATTCCTTATAGGAGTAAATATAGCATCAACTGCAATAGCCCCAATTTCTCCTTTCTTTATTTTTATCTGGTCTTTTGGCACATATCCAATTCCTTTTTCAACTAAAATCTCAATATCTAATTCTGTTTTTTTATCTGTAATTGTTGCAATATGCAAATCAGGATTTATTAATTTTATCTGTGAAGGACATTTAAAATCAGATCCGAGCACTTTCTTATCTCCTTTTGCTTTTAATTGGACTTTTTGCGATTCTCCTTCAAAAATTTTAAATCTTAAATTTTTTATATTCAAAAGTATCATTATAGTATCCTCTAAAATACCAGGAATTGTTGAAAATTCGTGCGGGACTCCTTTTATCTTAACTTCTGTCACAGCTGCTCCCTGCAGAGATGACAATAAAACTCTTCTCAAAGCATTTCCGATTGTAACGCCGTATCCTGGGTATAATCCTTCTACTTCAAAAACCGCTTGGTTTTTCTTTTTTTGGATTACTTTTGGAGGCAATGGAAAAGAAATCATTTGATTATAACGCCAATCTACAAATCTTATGCCAATAATGCTAATATTCGCATTATTGGCGATGTTATTCGTATATTGGCATTATGTTAATTAACGTGAATAAAATTCGAATATTAATGAAATTTCTGCCGGAGGCTTAACTTCGTCTAAGTTCGGCTCTCCGATAGTTTTTGCTTCTAATTTATCTTTATTTAACTGAAGCCATGCCGGTATTTCTTTTCTCTTTAATTCATTTGCTAGTTCTTTAAATATGCCCTTTGCTTTTTTATTTTCTTTTATGGCAATTAAATCATCTTTTTTGACTTCATAAGATGCTATATTTACGGGCTTGCCATTTATTAAAAAATAACTGTGAGAAACAAGCTGTCTTGCGGCAACTCTTGATTTTGCAAATCCTAACCTGAAAATGACATTGTCTAATCTTTTTTCCAGCCTTTTGATAAGTTCTTCTGCCACATCGTCAACCTTTCCCATTTTTGCAAGAGTTTCTTTCACATATCTTTTAAACTGTCTTTCAGAAAGTCCATACCACTTTTTTAAAGTCTGTTTTTCCTCCAATGATTTTTTATATTCTGAAGGAGCGCCTCCTCTTCTCTTTTTTTGAGGGCCTGGGGCATATGCTCTTTTCACCATTGCGCATTTTTGCGAAAAACAACGATCACCCTTCAAAAAGAGCTTCTGTCCTAATCTTCTGCAAGTTTTACATTGATCGTATTTCATGATTTTCGAGCGAAGCGAGGAAATCACACTGAGCTTTAGACGGATATATCAGTTTCATTGTCTAAAGCGAAGTGTATGCCTTGCTGTTATTTACACCCTTCTAACTTTCTTCTGCCTGCATCCGTTGTGCGGAATAGGCGTTATGTCTTTTATTGAAACGACATTCAATCCTTGTGATATTAAGGTTCTTACGGCAGATTCTCTGCCAGCTCCAATGCCTTTGACTAAAACTTCTATTCTATCGACAATGCCCATTTTCTTGCAGATATTCGCTATGGTTTCTGCCACTCTTGAAGCAGCAAAAGAAGTTGATTTTTTAGTTCCTTTAAAACCTACTGAACCAGCTGATTTCCAAGCTAAAACCTGACCCTTTAAATTCGTAAGAGTTATTATTGTATTATTGTAGGAAGAAGAAATATAAATTTTTCCTGCCTGGGTTCCCCCATGGGGACTACCGGCTACAGTTGATTTTAATTTGACCTCTTTACCAACTGTTTTATCAATTTTCTCCTGTTCTTTTATTGCTTCTTCTTGATTTGTTTCTATAATATGCTTTTTTCCCATGAATATAATGCCAATTTACAAATAATATGCCAATGATGCGAATCCGATTTGCATTATTGGCGACGACATTTGCATGACATTTGCATTTTTTAAGTTGGTGCTGCTGCCGGTTTTCTGCCAGAACCCATTGTTTTCCTGACATTTCCCCTGACTGTCCTATTATTAGTTTTTGTTCTTTGTCCTCTAACTGGCAATCCTTTAGCATGCCTCATTCCACGCCATGCTCCAATATCTTTCAATCTTTTAATATTTATCATGATTTGCCTTCTCAAATCTCCTTCAATCTTATAATTCTTTTCAATAAATGACTTTAGATCGTTTACTTCTTTTGCAGACAAATCAGATGCTTTCTTATTTGCATCTATTTTCAATTCATCTAGAATTTTCTTACTCAAAGCATTGCCTATCCCGTAAATATAGGTCAATGAAATTTCTATTCTTTTGTTTTCGGGTATGTTTACCCCTGCTATACGTGGCATTTTTGTTCAAATTGTTCAATCACTTCGGCTCGTTCAAACCGTTCGTTTTGAACGTTTTGAACGGTTTCAGCGCGTTGAACGTTTATCCTTGACGCTGCTTATGTTTTGGATTTTTTTTGCAAATAACATAAATCCTGCCCTCTCTTCTGACGATCTTGCAGTCATTGCATATTTTTTTGATTGAAGCTCGTATCTTCATAAAAAAACATAATACTAATCTACAAATCTTATACTAATTGCGCGAAAATGCGAATTCGTATTTCCGTAGATTAGGATATTTTTCGTAGATTAGTATTATTTTAGTCGGTACACTATCCTGCCTTTTCCTTCGTCATACGGAGTCATTTCTACAGTAACTCTGTCTCCAGGTAAAATAGTAATTCTGTTCATTCTCATCTTGCCGGATAAAAATCCCATAATTTCTTTTCCGTCACTTAACACTACCTTAAAAAAGGCATTTGGTAAAGCCTCTGTGACTCTTCCTTCTTTTTTTATAATTTGATTGTTTTTTTCTTCGCTTCTGACCATCTGAATATAATAATATATTAGCAAATTAAGTTTAAAAGGTCAAGTCTTCACCCAATTTTAGGATGAAGACTCAAGTCTTATTGGAATTTTAGCTCTATATTAATTGCGCTTTGGTTGTTTGGGGCAGAAGTCACCCAGAATGGCCAGAAATTTATTTTGACTTTAGAAATCTGGTCTCCTAAACTGCTATTAATCGTTTGATTTATCTGATTGGCATTTTCGCCAAGCATTGATAAGGCCAGAGAATTTTTATCAATATTTTGATAAACGCCAGATGAGAAATCCAAATTAAGAGTCGCTTTACCGCCCGAGACATCCACTGTACTGGCCGAATAATCTATTTTGAATGTATTATCCAGCAAAGTTTTTCCATCCGGCACTTGAGAAATAATATAATTTTTTGCAAATTGATCTATATCTGATTTTTTGAATGCCAAAGCGCTTGCCTGCACCGTAACTTTATACGTAAAATTATCAGCTATTGCTCCAGACTTTGTTTGGGTTGAAGCTTCAGTAACATCAGATAAAGCTGCGTTATCTAATAATACATAATCAGATGGAATCTGGCTTTTTAAAGCAGACATAGCGTCAGACGTGGTTTTATCAGTCAAGACATCTTTAGCTCCCTGTATGTCATCATCTGTTACTTTTTTTACTTTGCCGGTATAGCCTCCTGTCATCGCGTTGCTGGACGTAGCATAAACGCTATAATAATACGGAGTTCCTTTTAGCCCGGGGATTACAAAATTAGATGGGGCTATATTATAATCGCTTCCTCCCTCAACAGCCTGAACATTTATTTTAACTGATCCGGGTATAATTTTGCCTCCTGATTTTGTTGCTGCCGGAATCACAATTTTTTGCAACGCCACAAAAAGTTTTCCAGAATCAGACATAAAATGCGTACCTGTTTTAAAATTCAAAGATTCTGGCGGATCATATTTATTATATATTGTTATAGTGCCTTGAGCTTCGCCTTCATTCGATGCATTTCCTGTAGCTGGAAAATCCTGAGAATTTGTTTTATTCGCCTCAAAATATTGAACCGGAATAACAGTATTTTCAATATCAATCGAATCAACTGATTTATCTGCTGTTATGGTTTGTTTAAAACTCAATGTATCTACTTTCGGCCAAATAGTAACATCAGCTTTTGGTAATTTAAAAAATAAATATACGCCAACTGCAACTACAATCACTAAAATGGCAATTAAAACTAGCCACCAAATAGAACTGCTTTCTTTTTTATGACGACCATGGGTTAACTGGGGTACCTCTTGAATCTTTCTCTTCCCTTTTGTGATAACTAAAGATTCTTTCAAATCTTTTTGTGATTTGCGAGCCACTTTCGGAGGCTTGATATCATAAATTTTTCTTGGCATATGCGAATGAAGTGAGCACCCCGCCCTCTAAGCTTACACTTGAAAGTCGGAATGCTACAAAATAAATTAATTAATAAAAATATTTTTTGTTACTCCACCCAAAATCATAGAGGGCGGGGTTTCGCTCGCTATTGCGAGCTCAATATTGCTTTAATTCTTCTGACTCCAGAAGAAGAACTTTCTTCTTTTTGTATTTTAAAATGACCTAAAATTCCTGTTCTTTCAACATGCGGACCGCCACAAATTTCTTTACTGATATTTTCAATGCCTTTGCCTATAAAATAAACTTTTACTCTATCGCCGTATTTTGATTCAAAAACCCCCATGGCATTTATTTCTTTTGCCTTTTCTAAGGACATTTCTTCAAACCAAACCGGCAGGTCTTTCTTTATTATATCATTTACAAAATTTTCTACATCTTTTAGTTGTTCACTGCTTAACTTTTCTTTATATGAGAAATCAAATCTTAATCTTTCAGATGTAATATTGCTTCCCTTTTGATAAACATCGCCTCCTAAAACTTTGCGAAGCCCTGCCAGCATCAAATGTGCTGCAGTATGTAATTTTGTGGTTTCTAAACTCGCATCAGCCAGTCCGCCTTTAAACATTCCCGCCGATGCTGTCCTTGAAAGTTCCTGATGTTTTTTCTGTTCTATCCTAAAATCTTCATGGGAAACCAGAAATCCTTTTGCCATTGCCAGTTCGTCAATCATTTCCAATGGAAAACCATAGCTTTGAAACAACAAAAAGGCTTCCTGCCCGTTTATTTCAGCTCCATCAATTTCTTCTTTCGAAAGCTTAGGATCTTTTAAGGAATAATCTACCCCGTTTCTTTTTTTATCAAAAACCCTGCCGATTAAATCTCCCTTATTGGGATTAGCCATCAATTCATTAAATTTTCCGGGATTAATTGGTTTTTTACTACTGAATATCTTCTCGGCCTGCTTTAATCCTTGGTCTAGCTTTTCTAAAAAGGCTTTTTCTTCTTTCTCAAGTTCTGAAATTATTTTAGATTTTTTGTCTTGCAGATCAGGATAATTTTTATAAATATCAAAAATTGGTCCTATAATTTGTTTTGTAAAATTTTCTATTTCAATAAAGCGTCCGTATCTCACCGCTCTTCTTATTAATCTTCTCAAAATATATCCTCTTCCCACATTACTTGGAGTTATACCTTCGGCAATCAGAAAAACAGAAGCCTTTATATGATCGGCTATAATTCTCATCGGTCTTTCATTCGTAATATATTTTTTTCCAGAAATTTTCTCTATTTCTTCTATTATCGGCGAGAACAAATCTGTTTCGTAAACATTCTCTTTTCCATTCAAAATAGCTATTGTCCTTTCTAACCCCATTCCGGTATCAACATTTTTTTGCTGGGCTAGATTATAATTTCCATTTTCATCTTTAATATACTCCATAAAAACGCCTGCATTCCATATTTCAACCCAATTTTTATCTTTTGCATCAAATTTTTCTGGCACTGGCGTATTATTCAATTTCCAATAGAAAACTTCTGTATCCGGACCGCAGGGGCCTGTCTTGCCTGCCGGTCCCCACCAGTTATCTTCTTTCGGCAAAAAATCAATTCTTTCTTTTTTAATACCCAACGATTCCCAAATTTTTGCCGATTCCTCATCTTTCGGCGCATCTTTGTCTCCGGCAAAACATGATATAGCCAATCTTTCTAATGGAATTTTCAACTCCTTTGTTAAAAATTCAAAGCTCCAGTTTATAGCCTCCTCTTTCCAATAATCGCCCAAAGACCAGTTTCCCAACATCTCAAAAAAAGTGTTATGGGTATCGTCTCCTACGTCATCAATATCTACTGTTCTTATACATTTCTGGCAACTAACCAATCTTTTCCCGGCAGGATGTTTTTCACCCAACAAAAAAGGAACTAACGGATGCATACCGGCAGTTGTAAATAAAACAGTCGGATCATTTTCAGGAACTAAAGAAGCGCTGGGAATTATCTCATGCCCATTTTTTTTGAAATATTCTAAAAATTTCGTCCTCAGTTCTGAAGATTTCATACGTTCTATTATTCTATATCAAAAATAATTTTTCCGCAACAATTAAAAAACATCGTTTTGACGATGTTTTTATTAATCCGTTATTCTGCTGATTTTATAATTTTCACAAATTCCTCTGCATTTAATGAGGCTCCGCCAACCAGCAAACCATTCGCCTTGGCATCTTTTATATATTCTCCTGAATTTTCACTTTTTACACTTCCGCCATAAAGTATTCTTGTATCAACCCCTTCGACGTGGCTCAGGGCGAGAAATTTTTTTATGAAATCAATAGACTCTTTTGTTTCCTCAACCGAGCAATTATTTCCGGTTCCAATTGCCCAGACCGGCTCATAAGCAACATTTATGTTTTCTAAATTTTCGACACCGGCTAATCCTTTTTTTATCTGTCTTTCCAAAACTTCATTTTTTTTACCGGCGTCTCTTTCCCCTGATGTTTCGCCGATGCAAAAAATTACTTTCAATCCTGATTCTAATGCCTTCTTCATTTTTTCGTTTATGATTTCATCTGTTTCACTAAAATATTTTCTACGCTCTGAATGACCGATTATCACGTATTCAACTCCTAAATTTTTAAGCATCTCTCCTGACACCTCTCCAGTAAACGCCCCTTTTTCTTCATAAAATATATCTTGCGCTCCAAGAGTCAATCCTTTTAATTCTGCCAAATACACGAAAGGCGGACAAATAACAACTTCTGCATTTGCGCCTTCTGTCCCGCTTTTAATTTGTTCAAAAATATTTTTTGCTTCTTCTAAACTAACTGGATTCATCTTCCAGTTTGCAACAATTAAATTCTGCATGTTTTATAATTATGAGTGAAGGAGGAATGAAAATTTATTTTTCATTCCGACCGAACGATTAAATATATGAATAATCTTAATTATTCATATATTTTACCACAAAAAATTACTCTGTTAAAATTATAGGTCTTTTAGTTGTAATGGCAATTGTATGTTCAAAATGAGCTGACAAGGAATTGTCTTTTGTGGCATATCCATAGCCGTCAGCAGATTTTTTTAAATTATAATCCCCCATTGTTACCATGGGTTCTATGCAAATTACCATTCCCTCAACTAATTTTTCGCCAGCTCCCCTTTTGCCATAATTTGGGATTTTTGGATCTTCATGCACGCTTTTTCCAATTCCATGTCCGCACAAATCCCGCACAACTGAAAAACCCTGGTCTTCAACAAATCTTTGGATTGTGTTCCCAATATCCCCTATTGTATTTCCAATTTTTGCTTTTTTAATTCCCAATCTTAAAGATTTTTTTGTAACATTCATTAATCTTTTTGGCTCAAAAGAAACATTCCCCACAGCGACCGTTATTGCCATATCTGTATTAAAACCTTTATATAAAATTCCAAGATCTAATTTTAACAAATCGCCATCTTTTAAAACATAATTTGAAGGAAATCCGTGGACAATATTTTCATTTACCGAGGCGCACAAAGAATAAGGAAAACCTTCATAACCTTTAAAAGCTGGTTTAGCTCCCTTGGACAAAATAAGAGCCTCTGCGGCTCTGTCTAATTCCAAAGTGGTAATTCCGGGCTTAGCCATTTTTTCCAATTCTTTTACGACTGTAGCTAAGATTTTTCCACCCTCATGTATTATTTTAATTTCGTTTTCTGTTTTTATACTAACCATTATTTTTATTTTTCACCCCGTAGTGAAATTTGACTTTATTTGTAACATCGAGCTTTATGCTCGATGGCTGTCAAATTTCTACTACTGGGGCTTCTTGTGTTTTTATCTTAATCATTTAACAAAATTTAAAATATCTTTAAATACATCTGCAATGGGCTGTTCTCCATTAACTTTTTCAATTTTAAATCCATTTTTTTCAAAATAATCAAAAATTGGATAAGTTCTTTCAGTATATTCTTTTAATCTGACTTTAATTGTTTCTGGATCATCAAGACCTTCGCGCTTTACTAATTTTGATCCGTCTAAAGGACATATAGTTAAATTTTCAGTTTCGTCATTAAATAAAATTGAATGGCGCATCAATTCGCAAATTTTTCTGTGGGAATTTCTGAAAATTGTTTCTTCCGGCTTTATTTCAATTAAAATTATTTTTATATTTTCCTTCCCATAAAGCTCTTCTAATACAGGGGCAATTTTTTCTACTTCGTAAATAGTTCTTGGAGAACCCGATAAAATCAAATTATTTTCTTCCTTGGAAAGTTTTTTTATTTCATTTATCACAATATAGGCAACATAAGGAGGGCTGCATAATTTTCCATTCTTCCAGTTTTCTTTCTCATTTAAGATATCGAATTTTTCTCCATCAATTTTAACAAATCTTTCTTCTGAATTTTCAGGCAGATTTTCCGCCTCCCTAAAATTTTTCTCTAAAATTTTACTGGTTTCAAAATTATATAAACCCATTTTATCTGAAAGAAGTTCAGATTGAGTTCCTTTGCCAGCTCCCGGAGGGCCGAATAAAATGATGATTTGTTTCATAGTGGGTGTTGGGTGTTGGGTGCTAGATTTTAGATATATTGAATACAAATTCATATTCGTATTAACTAACACCTAAAACCTAATACCTAACACCTAAAATGTTTCGTATTCGCGCATTTGCAATTGCGCATTAATTTGCCTTACCGTATCTAAAACAACGCTCACAACGATCAGAAGCGAAGTGCCTCCGACCAAAAATGCAAATCCGGTAACTCCGGTGACTCCAGCTACAATTGACGGCAATATTGCTATTAATCCTAAAAATATCGCTCCTGTAAACAACACCCTGTTTAAAATATGCTTTATAAAATCAGCTGTTGATTTTCCAGGCCTTATTCCCGGCACAAATCCGCCCATCTTCTGCAAGTTTTCAGCGATTGTTTTCGGGTCGAAAGTAACTGCAGTATAAAAATATGTAAAAAGAATAACTAATAAAAAATATAAAACTCCATGTATCCAGACATTGTTAAAAAACATGCCGACGTTTGTTGCAACACTCCCGACCATGCCAGAATATGTGCCAAAATAGCTGGCTATCATCCCCGGAAATAAAAGTATGGATAATGCAAAGATAATAGGTATAACTCCTGCTGGATTAACGCTTAAAGGCAGATAAGTTGAAACTCCGCCATACATTTTCATACCCCTGACTCTTTTTGCATAAGAAACTGGAATATTTCTGCGAGCCTCAGTGATTAAAACAACTCCGGCAACTATAATTACAGCGAGCGCTAAAAATATTAAATAAGAAGGAATTTTTGACGGGTCAAATGTAACAAACGTCTGAAAAATATTAATTGGCATTCTTGCAACTATTCCGGCAAAAATTAATAAAGAAATACCGTTCCCCATTCCCTGTTCAGAAATAATTTCTCCAATCCACATTAAAAACATAGCTCCGGCCGTTATTGTTAAAATAGCCGATATCATAACTGGCAATGAAAGTCCTGAAATTATTCCCTGACGAGCAAAAACAGTCAGCATTCCATAACCTTCAAATGCAGCCAATGGAATAGTAAGTAATCTTGAATATTGATTAAATTTTTGCCTGCCTGATTCACCTTCTTCTTTATACATCTTTTCCAAAGCGGGAAAAATCATCGTTAAAAGCTGCAAAATAATGGTGGCTGTGATATATGGCCCAAGTCCCATTAAAACAATTGAAAAATTACTTAAAGCTCCTCCTGTAAATAAATTTAAAAGACCAAAAACCTGGTTTTGGTCAAAGAATTTTCTTAAATTTTCAGATCCGATTCCCGGTATAGGTATATTTGCCGCTACTCTAAAGACGACAAAAAGAAAAATTACAAATAAAAATTTGTTTCTTAACTCTTTATTTTTGAAAAGAAATAATATTTTTTCGTACCACACGTTGGGTGTTGGGTGTTGGGTGTTGGGTGTTTGATATATTTATTTCGTTATCTAACACCTAAATCCTAACTCCTATTATCTAATAACTCCTCCGGCTTTTTTAATTGCCTCTTCTGCCGTTTTCGAAACTTTGCAATTTTCTACAACTAACTTTTTTGTAATCTTTCCTGTGCCTAAAATTTTAACTTTAGGAGTTTTCCCTTTCATTTTACTAATAATTCCCATTTTAATCAAATTTTCCGGATTTATAATTTCACCATCTTTCGATGTTTTTTCTAAAACATTAAGATTAACTATGGCAAAATAATTATCCATCCTAAAACTCCTGTAACCTTTCAGTTTAGGATATCTTTTAATCAATTCTCTTATAATCGGCACCATTTTTCTTCCGGCTCTTGAAGCTTGCCCTTTCATTCCTTTTCCAGAATAAGTTCCTTTTTTTCCGCCTCTGCCAATTCTTTTTTTATCCCTATTTTTATGTTTTGGTTTTAATTCGTGAATTTGCATGTGATTTATGAGCGTAGCGAATAAATCATCCTGAGCTTTGTCGCACAAAGCGAAGGATATACCTTTTATTTCGAAGCTTTTAATTTCTTTAGCGCTTCCATTGTAGCTCTGGCATTATTTAATTTATTTTTTGAGCCTGAAAGAATTTTTGAAGAAATATTTTTAATACCTGCTAAATCACAGATTGTTCTGACAGCTCCCCCTGCAACTAATCCTCTTCCTTTTTTCTGCGGTTTTAACAAGATTACTGCTGGTCCATATTTTGCCATAACTTCATGAGGAATAGTTCCGTCCACGATAACAACGCTCATTAATTCTTTCTTTGCTCTTCTTGTTGCTTTTTCAATTGATTGGGATACATCTTTTCCTTTGTCTATACCAATGCCAATTTTGCCTTTTTTATCTCCAACAACCACAACAGCTCTGAAACTCATTCTTTTTCCTCCTCCGGTTACCCTGGTTACGCGAGCTAAATCCAAGAGTTTTGTCTGAAACTCATCTTTTTGCCTGTCTCTACCAACTCCAGCTCTACCAAAACCAGGCCTTCTTTGCCTAAAGCCGTTATTTCTTTGTCCACCAGCTCCCTCTCTTGCTGGCTGTTCGCCAGTAGGAATAGGAATAAATCCATCATTTGATTTTGGATTCTCTTTAGAAATTTCTTGTTTTATTTCTTCTGCCATAAAATTGATAATTATAAATGAAAATTAAAATTTTAATCCTTCCTCCCTCGCTCCATCAGCCAATGCTTTAATTCTGCCATGAAAAACAATCCCTCCTCTGTCAAAAACAACTTTCTCTATTTTATTTTCTATGGCTTTTTTGGCTATTAGTTTTCCGACCTGTTTTGCAATATCAGATTTATTTTCGCCTTTTTTTGATTTTAAATCTTTGTCAGAAGCTGATATTAAAATTTTTGCCTGGTCGTCATCAACCAATTGGGCATAAATATGCTGGTTTGACCTAAAAACAAAAAGTCTTGGCCTGTCCTTTGTGCCATGCATATTCATTCTTATTTTCTTATGCCTTCTTATTCTTTTGTCTTTTTTAATACTCATATAATTTATCTCAATGATTTCTAATTTTTACTTAGATGCTACTACTTTTTTACCCTCTTTTCTCCTAATTTTTTCTCCTTGGTATTTAATTCCTTTACCCTTATATGGCTCTGCTTTTTTCTGTTTTCTTATTAAAGCTGCAATATGACCGACCCTTTCTTTATCAGCTCCAGAAACCGTAATTACATTTTTTTCCACCAAAAAATTAACGCCATCTATTTTTTTAATCTTAACAGGATTTGTAAATCCTAAGTTCATAGTCAAACCGTCTGCATCTACTGCCGCCTTAAAGCCGACTCCTTCAATTTCTAATTTTTTTTCAAAACCTTTGCTAACACCTTCAACCATGTTTGATATTAAAGCCCTGTATAATCCCCACAATCCCCTTCCTTTCTTTGAAGGTTCTACTCTTTGAGAAACCAAAATCTTGCCATCTTTAGATTCAACTTTAATTTCGCGATGCAAGGCTTGCTTTAATTCCCCTTTGAGACCCGAAACTTTTATTTCTTTCTCTGAAATTTCTACATTTACACCCTGCGGTATTTCGATTAGTTTTTTTCCAATTCTGCTCATAATTTTGAAATTATTTTCTGATTAAATATTGCATTCACAATCCCTCGCAAGCTCGGGCCATTCGGCTCTGAAAGCCTCAAGCTCGAAGAGATAAGTGTCGCTTCGCTCCCTTACCAAATTTGGCAGATTATTTCTCCGCCTATTTTTTTATATCTGGCTTCTTTATTCGTCATAAGACCTTTTGATGTTGAAACTATTGATATTCCATATCCTCCATGAACTTTTTTGATTTCAGAAAATCCTTGATAAATTCTTTGTCCTGGTTTTGAAACTCTTTTAAATCCTGCAATTGTTGGGATTCCATTATCATATTTTAAAGAAATTTTTAAAACCTTAATCTTTCCCTTTACTGCTTTTTTTACTTCCCCTATAAAACCTTCCTTAGATAAAATTGCAGCAATTTCGTTCTTTATTTTTGATAAAGGAATTAAAACCTCTATCTTGCCGACAGCTTCTGCATTTTTTATTTGATTTAACATATCTGTAATTGGATCTGTCATGAATTTGCGAGCGAGGCGAGCGAATTCACTTCGTAATTTTAGCATGATATATCTTATACATTGATGCTAAAATTGCGTTGCGACACCTCTTTTGTTATTTTAATTATTTTACCAGCTTGATTTTTTAATTCCTGGAATTTCTCCTTTATTTGCTAATTCCCTAAAACATATTCTGCAAAGACCGAATTTCCTCATAAAACCATGCCTTCTCCCGCACTTAAAACAGCGCCTGATTTTTCTTGAAGGATATTTCGGTTTCATTTTTGCTTTTGCTTCTTGTGATGTTTTTGCCA
>CAIXXY010000047.1 GCA_903923535.1 Candidatus Staskawiczbacteria bacterium
AGCAGATATATTTTGTGCTACAGATGCTGCCACATCGGAGCCTCCTTCTGCTACTAAATATACATTAACATTGTTTACCCCACTGGAAGTCCAATTAATATTTATAGTCTGGCCAACAACAAATGTTTCTCCTCCGTTCGGCGAAGTGACGGTGATTGACGGCTGGGTTGCTGCTAAAACTGTCACAGTGACATTGTTAGATCTATAAACCTGTCCATTTGCATAAATCTCTACATGAATTGTTCCTGTGCCAGCGGTTCTAGGTGTGCAGGTAATAGTCCATACGCTGCTTGAAGCATCATTATTTGTGCACGAACTGTTGAAAATTGGATCGAAAATGAATGCTCTGTTATAGTATCCTGTTGGCGGAGTTCCTGTACCAAACCAATAAGATAAGCCCTGAATATTCTGAGGCGTTCCTTGTATAGTAAATGAACTGCCTGCATTTACTGTTATACCTTGATTGCCGGAGGGATCGGATATTGTGATGGAAGGCTGAGTGGTTGTCACAACTGAATATGGAAGTTTAACTTCCGTAATAGCGGATGGTGACCAGCCGACATAGCCGGGTTCACAAGTTCCTTCGTAAAAACAACCCCCTATAATACGCAAATAATATGAACCAGGAGAAGCTGGCGCTGGCCTGGTTACCGTCCAATATCCATTGCCATTGTAAGTACTTACAGTTGAAATAGTTGAACCGTCTGGAGTTTTTCCACCCGTAGCTGCATCATGGCTGCCTGCATCTACGCTAAAATGATTTTTAGGCTCAGCAGGAGTGCCATCTGATTTCATAAGTCTGAATGTAACAGAAATTGATTGACTTGGTTGATATGTAACTCCAATAGTTGCGCCACTAATTATTATGGAAGGAACGGCAGGAGTGCACGCCTGAGTTAAGGCGGTACATACAATATTTGCGCTGGATGAAGGCAACCCGCAATTGTTGGAGTCAACAGGAACTTGTGATTGATAACCATTCACGCATGGTCCCCAACCGCATTGCCAATTTGGAGTGCAAAAAGGAGGTGTTGTCCCGCATCCGTATAACACATTTAATTTTTTTCTTGTTGCTGGACCAACATAACCTATTTGAGTAAGTCCATATTTCTTTTGGAATTGTTTAACTGCATAGACAGTTCCTTTTCCATTAGTTCCTGTATATTGATTACCTGTGTCTGGGGCATATGAAATATCTTCTTTCTGCAAAGCAGTGTGCAAATATCCCACTTCAGCTGTGCCAGGATTGGCATATCCTAAATTAGTATTAAAAGTGTGGCACCAAGCTGCTGGCGTTGCTGGCGGTGTTGGTGTTGTGCTTTGCTGAGATTGCAATGTTTGTATTTGCGCCAGTAAGTTGGCTATTTGTGCCTGAAGCTGGACAATTGATGCTGAATTGTCAGTTTGAGCGCTTACTGCTCCTGCAGAACACAAAATCGCTGTTGCTAAAACAGCTGTGATCAAAAAATACTTAATTTTTGAATTCATGAGCGAGCGAATGAATTCACGCATCGATTGAAACATGATATATCGATTGCATTGGTGTTTCAATCGAGGCGATGCATTTATCCGTTTTTATATATATTATCTTATAATACCCCCCCCCCGCAACTAGTTTGCAAGAGCTTGCAACAAATTTTCACCTGTGGATAACTTTATTTATGAATTTGGGCGGGTGTCCGACACCCGCCCAACTTTTTTTATAAAAATTTTTGGCTTTACCCAGTCAAATAATTTCGGCTTCGCCAAAATTATCGCTACGCGATATTTGACCGGGTGAATTTTTTATTTAAGAATCTTGTCATGAGTATAATTATTGTATAAGAAATTACCAGCCAAAACCAAGAAACATTCTTAATAATTTTGATCATCCACGGTTTAGAAAAAAAATCTATCACCCATATAAAATAACTTAAAAGAAAATAACAAGGAATAGACAAAATCCATCCCAAGGCGTTAGAAAAAATTCCGACTATAGATGCTAAAAATCCAAAGACCATAAGCCAATAAACAATTGGCAAAATCAAAAGGTTAGTAATAGGAGAAACAAAAGATATGTTGCCGAAATTATAAACCATTATAGGAAAAGTAAAAATTTGAGCTGCAAAGGTTGTAGAAATAATGCTTACCAAGTTTTCTGCTTTATCTTTAGTAAGTTTTTTTATTAAAATTTTTATATATGGCTCTAAATAAATGAGTCCTAAAACAGCAATAAAAGAAAGCTGGAATCCTACATCATAAAATAATAGCAAGGGATTTATTAAAAGCATTATAGCTGCTGCTAAAGTTATTAATCTTGAGCCCATTGTCTGTCGCCCGACCTTTTGGGATAAAAGATAAATTCCTCCCATAATTCCAGCCCTGACTCCTGATGGCGGTAATCCAGTTAAGACGATATATACGCAAATGAAAATTATAGCAACATAAAATGCCTGGCCCCTCCAAATTCCTGCAGCCAGCAGTAAAGACATTATAATCGAGCTTAAAATAACAACATGCGTGCCAGAAACAGCTATAATATGGCGGAGCCCGGTAATATTCAATTTATTTTTTAAATCATTTGTCATTGCCCCGTTGTCCCCTAAAATCGTGCCTTCTAAAATTGAACTCTGGGGAGGCAAAAAATTATGCTGGATGCTTTCTCTTATTTTTTTCTTGCAATACAATATTTTTTCGTATAGATAAGATAAAATATTATATTGATGTTCTTTTGAAATTATTTCTATTTTTGGAAAAGCCATTACAGAATAAATATGGTCTTTTAACAAATAGTTTTTATAATTAAAATCATCTGTTATAGACGGAGTTTCCAGTTTTCCTGTAATTTTTATTTTGTCTAAATAATTATATTCTGGATATCTTTTTGTTGTTACCAAAACCGTACTGCCATTGATATCCATTTCTAACTTCTGATAAGTATCTCTTACATCTGGTTCATCAGAAATTATACCAGTTGAAACAACCTGGCCTTTTCCGTTTAATTTAGCCAATCTGTCATTTGCGATATTAAATTCAGAAATCTGCGCCCGCAAGACTCCCATAACTAAAAATAAAACACAGAAACCGACAACGAGGCCGGGTCTCGTTGATAAAAAAGAGGTAAAAATCAATGCAATTCCCAAAAATAAAATGCCCCACAAAAAAAATTGAGGGACATTGACTATTAATTCTAAAAATATTCCAGCGACGAATGAAAGGCAAAGAAAAAATAATATCTTAGACGGACTCATTTCTTAATTTATGCTTATTTTATGATTATTTACAATTTATTTATTCCAATATGACCTCTTACATTTATACAAGCTTGTATAAATGTAAGAGGTCATATTTCTTCTATCAAAAAAATCTTAACATATCTATCTAAAGAATGTAACTGCAATAATTTTTCTGTTTTATCCGAAACATCATATGGTGAAATCCACACGCTTTGCTGAAATAATTTATAACCCAAATTTATTAAAATACTCTTTAATAAATTTCTTGCCTTTTTATATTTTTCCGGCACATCAAAAATTAACATAATCCATTTTCCATCTTTCCTTTTATTTGCTCCCTCCAAAATAAAGCTTGCCCTTAATGCTTTACTTAAGCCTTCTTTTGTAAGAATTATGGCTTTTCTCTTTTCTAAATTTTTTGTTTTTATATAGCCCTTTCTTTTAAGATAATAAATAAGATTGTCAAATTTTCTTTTATTTTTATCATTTCTATATTTTTTATATATTGGGTTTCTTGGTCCCGGCAAAAAATTTCCCATCGTAGGCGATTTCAACGCAAAATCAGCAATATTGTCTGCCTTGCTTAAAATTTTATAAACATCCCACAAAAATTCGTCAGTGATTGATATTTTCACATAATTTATTTAATTATAATATCTTACAAATATACAAGCTTGTATATTTGTAAGATGAAATGCGAGGGACGAAGTTATGGCAATACCTTTATCTTATTTGGCAGAGTTTAAAATATGGAGAAATTTCTTTTGCTATCTCTTCCAAAAAATATTTTTTAAATGGTTCTATTTTTTCAAATGCGGGGTCAATTGTTTTTTCTGCCCTGAAATTCTGCAAATAATATTTAATATTTTTACCTCCTATCCACTTTGCAATTTCCAAAAAATCTTCTTTTTCATGCACCCCAGGAACCACAGTCGTGCGGAATTCAAAATCTAAATTTCCATTTTTTAAAAATTCCACGCTCTTTTTAATATCTTCTATTTTCACCTCCTCATTCATGATTTTTTCGTATTGAAAATTGGAAATTGAAAATTGAAAATTAGGGCCAGCAGGTCCCTTTATATCCATAGCAACATAATCTATTAAATTTGCCCTTACTAAATCTTTTAATATTTCTGGGTTTGATCCGTTGGTATCTAATTTTATTGAATATCCCAAGTTTTTTATTTTTTCTATAAATAGGGGCAAATCTTTATTTATTGTCGGCTCTCCCCCGCAAATTACAACACCCTCTAAAAGCCCATGCCTATCTCTTAAAAAATCAAAAAATTCTTTCTCTGAAATTCTGGGCTGATTAATAATTTTCAATGGTAAAACCAATTCTGAAGAATAACACCACGGGCACCTGAAATTACAGCCGGCCAAAAAAACTACGCAGGCGATTTTGTTTGGATAGTCAATTAAAGTTGTTTTTTGCAGTCCGGCGATTAACATATTTCAATATAACAAAAAACCTCCCTTGCGCGCAAGGGAGGTTTTTATA
>CAIXXY010000048.1 GCA_903923535.1 Candidatus Staskawiczbacteria bacterium
AAAACAAAAAAATAATGTAATTCATTCTTGATTAAGCTTTTTTTTCTGCGATTAATTTATTTAATATTTTTTTAACAATATCTAAACTGTCAACATCAATTATTGAAATTACTTCAACCTCTTTATCAATTTTTTTAAATTCATTTTTTATTTTTGCAATAACATTTGCCTCAACAGAATCGCTTTTGGTTATGAAAATATATTCTGGTTTTCCCAAGAGAATATCGCCATATGTCTCTAATTCTTTTCTTACTGTTTTGTAGTCTGATAGGGGATCGGCAGAATCAGCTGAAATAAAATGGAATAAAACTTTTGTTCTTTCAATATGCTTTAAAAATTTTACGCCAAGTCCTTTGCCAGAAGAAGCTCCCTCTATTAATCCTGGGATATCAGCCAATATTAAATCGTAATATGCGCCTAAATTTGGTTCTAATGTTGTAAATGCATAGTTAGCTACTTTTGCTTTGGCTTTTGTCAGCTCGTTAAGCAGGCTGGATTTGCCTACATTGGGCAGGCCTATAAATCCCACATCAGCAATCATTTTCAATTCCAGATGTATTTCAAAATATTCTCCGGGTTTTCCTGTCTGAAATTCTCTTGGGCTGGTGTTGATAGCTGACCTGAAATACCAATTTCCTTTTCCTCCTTTGCCTCCCTTGGCAATTAATTCCCGTTGGCCTATTTTGGTAATTTCAATTTCTTTGGGGTAAGACCTAGAGGGTGCCCCGGGCTGAGTAAGATTATGGCAGATTGTGCCGACTGGAACAAATAAAGTTAAATCTTCTGCATTTCTGCCGTCATGAAGCCCTGATTTTCCATTTTCTCCATTTTCTGCCTTATAATTTTTTTTAAAACGAAAATGTCTTAAAGCTCCTAAGTCCGTAACTCCTTCAATAAAAATATCTCCTCCTTTGCCTCCGTTGCCACCAGTAGGGCCAAGAGCAATTTTCACTTTGGTAAAAGTAGCTAAACCCTTGCCACCATGTCCAGCTTCAACAGTTATTTTTACGTCATCTACAATCATATTTTTTTATAAAGCCAGCAAAGGCAATGTCCATCTTTTTTAATTTCATCTTTGTGCCAAAAACACGGGCATATTTTTTTTGAATCTTCCTCTTTATTACCAGAAACTATTCTGCAAGGGCAATATTTTTCCCCGTATTTTTCTTCGTTTTTTAAAAGCCCATTGATTATTCTTTCAACGGCCTTCTCATCGGGATTTAATTGAAATCCGTTTGCTATGGCGTATTCCTTAAATTCTTTAATAAGTTTTTCGATTGTTTCATTAGACATAAATATAATCCTAATCTACGAATTTATCCTAATGCTCCGAATACGACGAGTTCTATTCGTTGCATTCGGATTTAATTTGTAGTATTCGGATTTTTTATTATATTTTCTAACCATTCTTTAATAGCATTTTCGGGCACTAACCCTACAAAATTACTGATAGGTTTTCCATTTTTGAATAATATAACATTTGGAATCCTATCAACGCTGAATTTTTGGGCAGTAATTGGAATATTATTAATATCAGCTTTTATAAAAATAATATTTTCTTTAAAATGCTCAGATAATTTTTCTAAAATCGGGCCTAAAACAGAGCAGGGTTCGCACCAGGTAGCAAAAAAATCAACCAATACAAGTTTATCTGTGGCATTAATTTCTTTTTCAAAATTTATGTCTGTTGAAATATTTTTCATGATTTTTTTATTAATTTATTTTTTTTAATCTATATGCCAAAATCTCCTGGTTTCTTTAGTTTTTCCGTCTGGCGCAAAAAATTTTAAATCCAAAAAATCTTTCAAATCGCTTATAAAAAGACCTACGCCAAAAAAAATTATCCATAATCCTAAACTATATGTAAACCAGAAATTTCCCATTATTATTAATATTGCTCCGTGTATCCAGTGGTGCGGTGCCCAGGGAGGGTCGTTGAGCCAAACATTAAGATAGTTATCGGCCCATCTGCCGACAAGATATCCTAAAAAAGCTGCTGCTAGAAAATTTAATACGCTTAGAATCGCCATAATTTTCTAATAAATATCATTTGTTATTGTAGCATAAAAAAAAGTCATTTGAAATAAAAACCCCGGCCAGTGGCCGGGGACAGTTTTATTATTTAGGCTTCATAGTGGGTTTCAGGATAGTTTTTGAATATTTGTTTCTTTGCAGATTTTTTTGTAGATTCTTTTTCTGGCTGTTTTTGTATGGATGTAAGCCATGAAATGAAAGGAATTCTATGTTTATCTAGGCACCAATCGCTATCTTTCATAAGCGGTTTTTTTTCTTCTTTAAAACGATCAAGCAAAGACAGAGTAGCTTGCAAATTTGTAGGAGACAACTTATTATGCTCTTTTAAAAATTGTTCTTTGCTTATTAGTATCATAATCAATGATACCATAAAATACATAAAAAAACAAGGGCAGATGGACGCCTTTGTTTTTTTATGTATTAGTAATCAAATTTTATTCCTTCGGCGGCGCGTTCAGCTCTTTTAGCATCAACTTCCTTCAGATGCACTTTTCTTATGCGGATATTTTTTGGAGTGATTTCAACGTATTCATCGTCGCCAATATATTCTAAAGCATCTTCTAACCCCATTGTTTTTGGAACATTAAAATGTTCTCTGTTTTTTTCTCCTTTAGCTCTCATATTTGAGAGCTGTTTTTCTTTGCAGACATTTACTCTTATATCATTAGGCCTTGAGTTTTGTCCTACAACCTGACCTTCATAAATTTTTTCTGCCGGGCCAAAAAATAATATTCCTCTGTCCTGGACATTTTTTAATCCGTATAATCTTGTTTCACCTGTTTCAGTTGCAACTAAAGAGCCGTTATCTCTTTCTTTCCAGTTTCCTGGATCTTCCATATATTGAAAAAAAACCGTATTTATTATTCCAAGTCCTTTTGTGTCTGTTAAAAATTCATTTCTGTATCCAAACAAGCCTCTTGTCGGAATTATAAATTCTAAGAAAGATATGCCGTTAATATTCCTCATTTCTTTCAGTTCTCCCTTTCTAACTCCCATTTTTTGCATTATGACTCCCTGATATTGGTCTGGGACTTCAATAAATATTTTTTCATACGGAGTCATTATTTGTCCGTTTATTTCTCTTAAAATAACCTGGGGCCTTGAAACCTGGAATTCAAAACCTTCTCTTCTCATCCTTTCAATTAAAATTGCCAAATGCAATTCTCCACGGCCTGAAACAATCCAAGTATTTTTATCTGTTTCTTCAACTTTTAAAGAAACATCTGTTTCTAATTCCTTGAATAATCTTTGCCTAATTTGTCTTGTTGTTGAAAATTCTCCTTCTTTGCCTCCAAAAGGGGAGTCATTCACTAAAAAAGTCATTTTTACGGTCGGCTCTTCAATGTTAATCAATGGAAGGGCTTCTGGATTTTCTGCATCTGCAATCGTTTCTCCAATTGTTACATCTTCAATTCCTGCAATTGCAACAATATCTCCTGCTTTCACTTCTGTTGCTTCAGCTTTTCCTAATCCGGCAAAAGTCATTAAAGAAGTTAATTTTGATTTGGTTTTTACTCCCTCTCTATTTATATGAACTATTTCTTGCCCTGCTTTTAAAATTCCGTTATGGATTCTTCCAATCGCAATTCTTCCTTTAAAATCATCTGGAGCAATTGAAGTTACCAGCATTTGCAAAGGTTTTTCTGCATCTGCAACAGGGGAGGGAATATGCTCTATGATTGCGTCAAAAACTGGAATTATATTTTCCATTTTATTTAAATCAGGTTCAAGCCCTGCTTTTCCATCACGGCCTGAGGCATACAAAACAGGAAAATCCAAGCTATGGTCGCCAGCTCCCAATTCTAAAAATAATTCAAATGTTGCCTCTAAAGCAAATTTTGGTCTTGCGTCGGCTTTGTCTATTTTATTTATCACCACAATAATTTTGTGGCCCATTTCCAAAGCTTTTTTCAAAACAAATCTTGTTTGGGGCATAGGGCCTTCTTTTGCGTCAATTAAAAGCAGGCATCCGTCTGCCATATTTAAAACCCTTTCAACTTCGCCTCCAAAATCAGCGTGGCCTGGGGTGTCAATTATATTTATTTTTGTGCCGTTATACATTACCGATGCATTCTTTGAAAAAATAGTAATTCCTCTTTCTCTTTCCAGCTCGTTGCTGTCCATAATCATTTCTTGGGAAGCAATTTCTTTCTTCATCTCGGTTTTTGATTGACGCAAAAGCGCATCCACCAGAGTGGTTTTTCCATGGTCAACGTGAGCAATTATTGCGATGTTTCTTATATTTTCCATAATTACAATACTAATCTACTAATTTTATTCTAATCTGCGAAAATACGAATATGAATTCGTAGATTAGTGTTTTTGTAGATTAGTATTTCGTTCGTATATTAGTATTAGTTCAGTAAAAGATAATTATAACTCAAAAAATCACCTATGTCAAACAGAATTGTTATAAAATAAAAAACCGCTGGGCGAACCATACGGTATGTAATGCTTTTATCTGATTTTCGCGCCTTTCTTCGCGAGAATTTTTCGGGCCAGCATCAAGCCATTACTGGACAATCACCAATGCGACTTGCAATTGGTTGAAATTCTCCAGCTCTGCCAGTTCCTGTAAGACGATTGGCTCGTCTTTGGTTGTGGCGTTACCCATGACGTAGAAGTCGTCACCAGGGTTTTTGACTAACCCGAGTTTTTCTCCCGCGTCCCACTTGGAGTCAGCCATAACATAGCCGGCTACTCCTTTATTCGTCCTAACGGCGAATGTCATGGTAATCTCTCCTTTCGTAAGAGTTTTCGGCTTGCCGTGCCATCCGCGGAATGCGGAATATTGCATATTCGTACTATATTAATTATAGCACCAATAAGAAACCTTGTCAAGTGTTTGGAACACAAAAAAACTACCCTGTTTTACGAGGGTAGTTTTTGCTTTAAAATGAATATCCTTCGACTTCGCTCAGGATAATAATCCTAAGCTCCGCAGGATTATTACCATCTGTTGCCTCCGCCAAATCCTCCTCTGTTGCCTCCTCCAAATCCTCCGCCTGTTCTTGGTGCTCTTGGCTCCATTGGTTTGGCTTCGTTTACCTTGATAGTTCTTCCATCAAGTTCTTTGCCATCAAACATTTCAATAGCTTTTTGAGCTTCTTCATCGGTTGACATTTCCACAAAGCCGAATCCTTTTGAACGGTTAGTCATCTTGTCTATGATGATTGTAGCCGATTCAACTGTTCCAGCTTGCGCAAAAGCATCCTTTAAAGTAGCGTCAGTGGTGTTATAAGATAACCCACCTACATATAATTTTTTTGCCATAAAATTTGAATTTTGAATTTTGTATCTTGAAGTCTGAATGGAATTTTGAATATTGAATTTTTAATTATATTCTAAATTCTAACTTCCAAATACTGAATTCTATTTTCTAAAATTGGTTAATAATAAGTAAGCCGACCTATAGACCCATTAAGACGAGTCTGCTATTTTAGTTCTTCTCACAGCTTACCTATAGTAAAAACCTAGTAAAAACCTAAGAAAGAAACTCAATAGAAACTTACTTTTTTATAATATCATCTTTACAGAAAAAATGCAAGATTATATTATTTTGCCAAATAGGCTATTGCCAATAATAAAATTATTATTATTGATATTCCTATAAATATATCTACATTTTTTTGTTCCATAGATTTCTTAATTAATAATTAAATTATTTTATTTTGCAATAACTCCGACGATAATACCAAGACAAATTGCTACCCCGCCTATTGTCATCATTCTTACGGCGCTTTTTAACAATTTTGTTTTTAAAATTTTAGCGCTAACGAAACCAAGAAGAAAAAGAGTAAACAAACTTGCCAAAATTGATAATAAAAATGCATGTTTATTACTGATGATATATGGGAATAGGGGAATAAGGCCAAAAAATAAATATGACAAAAACATAATAAAAGCAGCTGAGACAGACCTGCTTTCTGTATGTTTAAAATCAGGATAGTGTTCTTCAGTAGTACGTTCAGATAAAAAGCTTCCGACTGACATTGAAAATGATTCAACAAAAATCAAAATTAAGCCGGAAATGACAACTTCTTTTTGTACAATCCCTGCCGAAACTATGCCAGACAAAAGCCCCACGGTTGAGACTAAACTATCCTCAGCCCCAAAAATGAAATTTCTCATATATAATATGAAATGTTTTTTATCCATATTTTTATTATATCATTATAACAAAAAATCGCCCAAGTAGCGATTTTTATTTGTTCACTAGAAGTTTTTTAATTATTTTCCTGATTGTTTTTTCAGCCAGTTGATAATGAATAAAATTCCTATTAGAAATGCCGGTCCGGCGATGATAGATAAACTCCAGGAAAGATAATACCACTGGAAAGGTTGTTTCATTGCCAGCAGTCCTATGTATAATAATCCCGCAAGGATGAAAGCGATTCCTCCGACTATTTCATATTTCCAAGATATTATCAAAATAATCAGCAGAATAAATACTGGAATATTATGCATGAATAAGCCGACGACTGTTCCCCAAAAGTCGTAATTTGCGTCAAAAATATCCAAAGAAAACATTGCCAAAAAAAGTAAAAATATAATTGATGCAATCCTTGGCGTCCAGTATATAAATTTGTTAATTTTTTTGTCCATATTTTTTATCTTTTTCTTCTTTTTCATCTTCCCTAACTGCCCAAACTAGTCCACCAACTAAAATAATTATAAAAATGATAATACCCAGAATAATAATTGAGCCCATACTATTTCTAAATTAATTTTCGATTTTATTAATCTTTGTCTTTATTCTACCATAAAAAAAGGAGGCGTTATAGCCTTCTAAATTTGTTCCGTAGATGGGATAATCATAAGGGTCATAAGTGGAGCCGGATTAAGATGGATAGGGAAATCAGATATTTTGAAAGGGTGCTTGAGGAGGCTGAATTTTGATTTTAAATAAAAAAAAGCCCCGATGACCTGGCGGGGCAGTTTCCTTCATCCTCCTTTGGAAGGAAACATGTTGGTTTTGGATATCGGTGTGGTCGGAGAATTATGCTTCAGCGCGCTTTTTGGCCGATGCGTGGGCTCCCACGACTTTGTCCGCCTGCTTCACACTCAGCGCCCTCAGCTCGGGTGAAACGTCCATATCATCTTCGTGATTCAGGGGCAGGGGCCCCGTCCACGCGATGATGTTGCTGAAGTGTTCAGAGACGTCATCTTCGTCGGGCTTAACCCCCAGTTCCTGCCGCGCTTCCTTAACGGCTTCGGTGATCATCTCATCAGTGACGCCACACTCTTTTATGGCGTGGCCGATTTGGACGAATTGCTCGCCGATTCGTTGGTCTGTCAGATCTTCACCTGACATAATAGCTCTCGATAGATACTTGATGGCGAGTAGCGCCTCGTTCCGGCGACTCTCCACCTCTTCGCGCCACTCTTTAAGTGGAATCCATTTTCGCATAAATTTTCTCCGTTCCGTTTTTGCTTCTCTATCCTCTGACAGCTGCGCAGGACTATCCCGCACTACAAAACTGTAAACGCTGTATTTATCAAAGAAGCAATTATTTTAATTTACAACTTTTTATGTATTTGTCAACAAAAAACCACCTCAATTAAAAGGTGGGTAGTGCAAATAGCTCAGACAGGTCTGAGGCCTTTCAATGCTCCGCCTGTGGAATGATGGCTCGCACTGATTTTATTGAAGGGTATAACCTGTTTGGAATAAAAAAGCCCAGCAATATTATCGCAGGGCTTTTTTGAAACTTTTTTAATTTTATAGTGATACTTCAATTTCGTTTGAATAGACTCCGCAGGAGCCACCAAGATATTCACATACTCTTACATGATATATGCCAGAGCCATTAAATGCGTCTAAAGTAGTGCTGTTGGCTTTTGGATCAGATAAATATATATATTTATCTCCCTCTCGTGTAGGATATGTAGGGGCAGAATTTTTTGACCATACTATTTTAAAGCCATTTTTTGAATATCCAGAGGTTACCCATGTGACTAAAGCATTGCTGCCAGAAAGAGTAATAGAATTTACAACGCCATTGCTTTGACCCTCATTATTTTTTGCTGACTTATTATAGCTTATTTTGCATTTTAAAGTTTTTATTTTTTCACGGACAGAAATATCAAACTCTCCAGTCTGTGGCAATCCGTTATCTTTCTGAAAATTCTTCAAAGCAGCTAAAGTGATCTTTCCAAAATATCCAGTTGAAGTATAAGTAAAATATCCTTTTTCTTTCAGAAAATTTTGCATAGCTTTAACATATTCTTTTGAAGAATCTACCTCTCCATCGCCAAGAGACAGATCAACGTTGGCAAAAACACAATCTATTTTATTTTTTCTCAATTCTTCTAATTGATTTTGTAATTTTGATATTAAAGCAACTAATTCTTCTTCTGAATAATTCGAATAAGAATTATTAGCAGAAGAGGTCGCAAGAACAAACGACGGAGAGATGAAAATAGATAAAACGAATATTGAAATTAAAATTTTTTTAAACATGTTTTTTA
>CAIXXY010000049.1 GCA_903923535.1 Candidatus Staskawiczbacteria bacterium
CTTGAACTCATCTCATTTTTTGGCTTCTAAATCTGATTATGATATGGAACCGCACCCTTAAGCCATTTTTTAAATTGACAATCTTGGCTGTGCAAAGGCGGAGTTGAATTTTTTAAAACATTAACCGCGTCTTTAAAAATTTCATAAATATCCGATGGGTTTGTTTCTATTTCCACCATTTCTTTGCGAAACGGCAGACGGTCGATAAATCCCCTACTCTTGTCAACGATATAAAAAGCTAAATAACCTTTTCTTACAGTCTGGAATCCGTTTTTTTCCATTAAAAATGTGTAAGTGTCTAACTGTAATTGGAATCTATCATAAACATTGGCTGCCGTACTTCCGGTTGATTTATAATCCAATGGCGCAATTTTTTTAACTTGTCCTGAGGAGTCTGCAGACGACGAAGGATCAAATTCCAAAACATCATCTACCGCGCCAAAAAGAGTTGCTTCTAATATTGGGTCGAAATATCTTATGCCTGCAAAATTATTTCTCCATTGATTCAATAATTTTTGATTTGGAAAAAGGTGCGCTTTGATATTATTATCCTTTAACAACGGATGCGGTAAATTTTTAATTCTGTATGTGTCAAACTCTTCTTTTAATAATGCGTCTACTGCAGAATTCAAAGCGTAAGGATATGGAGGCGGTCTTTTAATTCCCAAATTTTTATCAAGCCAAAAGCAATGCGGGCATTCAAGAAAAAGATTTAATGAGTTAGGAGAAAGCTGGATTGATTTTTTGTCTGCCATTATAATATTTTACCATAAGGATATTTAATTTTCAATTTACAATTTTTAATTTCTAATCAATTTTAAAATAAATAAATTGCCAAATAAAAAGTCCTCACCCTGTCGCATAGCGACTAGGCAAGGACATAGACTGTTCTTTTTCAGATGTTCATCTGCTCCTTTTCAGACGTTCATCTGAACTGGTTTCTCCTTTCTGGGTTTTTCCGGAGGCAATTCACCCTCGTCGATGCGCTTGAGGAGCTCGCGCAAGCCGGCAGGACCCGTATAGGCATGGTCGGTCATTTCATTAATGATCACGGGCTGCCCGGGCAATTCTTCGATGGAAAGTTGCGCTGCCAACAAGGCCCTACTGCCTGGCTCGCCTAAGGCAACTCCGGCCACGCGGACATTTTTCTTCAAGAAGTGACCCCACGCGTCGATGATGCCAGGCAGAGCCAACGCCTTGCTGCCAACTCCGATAACAACATCGAATACCTCAAGCCCGTGGATAATGAAATCCGTCAGGTCCTGAGGATTTCTGTGACAACTCATGACGTGAATAGTAACCTTCGTTGCAGTGAGCTTGGCATCGGCACACACCGCCTTGACCTGAGGCAGGTCTGTCTCACTACCACAGATCACCAGGACATTCTTCATCGGTGTTAATGGGATCCTTACCTTCATCACGTCTCGAAGATACTGCTCGATGGTTCTGCCGGTCAGCCGCCAGAAAATGTACCGATAGGTCTGAGTTGTCTGGGCGATGATTTCCGGCGGAACCGTCATGGCGTGGACAGCTTCCACATCCTCGGGCTTTTCGGGATCGAGTTTGTCAACGCCCATGCTCTTTCCCCATTCCCTGACCAATTGCTTGTCCAGCGATGTGGGAGCTTTCCTGTCTTCAGCAGGCTTGCGGCTTTCACACCATTCGTTTATGTCCCAGAAGCGCGAGGAATCCGGAGTCAGCACTTCGTCGCCCAGCACATCCTTGCTTCCTTCGAACTTCGTATCCGCAAGCATGATACCATGAGCTCCCGCATAATCCCTGGCGATCTGAAAGACACGCAGGAGATTGTAGGTCATCCCCGGATACTCTGTCCGAACCTCTAGGGCGTCAGCGTGCTCATCGTGGCCTTCTTCCTCCTTCGTTGTCGGATCATCAAGAATGTAAGGCAATTGGTCGCCATCTTGCAGACCGTTTGCAAGCACGTGGCCGTTGACTCGGCCTGTTTTGTCGTAGTTCTTCAGTCCAGAGCCAGTCAGGCAGTTTCTGAACACAAACTCCACCGGCGCTATCTTGAGTTCCCGCACCACCATCGCTCTTGCCTGAAGATCTGCGTTGCCTCGCAGTTCCTCAGGCAGATATGTGTCAATGTTTGCACCGGCTGCGACAAAGTGCGTTTCGAATCCGAATCCGGCTAAATACTTCAGCCAGAAATGATTCATCGCATTTAGAATCACCCCCTTCATTGGCACCAGCGCGTTCAAAACGAAATCAAAAATACTGATTCCGTCCGTTGCCACCACCAGTAAACGATCAGACGCAATTGACAACCGATATGTGTCGCGGACCTTCCCGCGAGATATCAGCTCTAGTTCGGACAGCACAGGCCACCCGGCTCTTGCAGGAGAATGCTTGGCCATATAGGCCTCCTTCCTATTCAGTTTTCAACGAACACAACAAATCCCGAACACCGGGTTTATAAAATCATATTACTAAATTAAATCAATTAATCAACCCTTCACCATTCCATTAATACTATTTATTGAACAAATATAAAAGAATTATATGTTTATATATCCTCAAATAAAAATACAACCCATATGGTGAAGCGTCAAGCTAATTAAATAGCTCAGACAGGTCTGAGCTATTTAGCTTAACGCTTAATTTATAATATTTTTACCCAGCGCCATCTGTTGTATTGGTCTTTGCAAAATTTATAATTTGAGTATTCGATTCCGCAGAATCGCCCTGAGCGGAGTCGAAGGGTTTTCAAAAGTTTTTCTATTTCCTTTTTTTGCGGAGAATCAAACTCCATAAAAATTACTCCTCCCCTATTCAAATGTTTTTTTGCATCCTTTAAAAATTTTCTAATATAAAAAAGTCCGTCTTTCCCGCCGAATAGTGCTGATTTCGGCTCAAATTTTAAAACTGATTTTTGCACTCGATTCCGCAGATCGTCTGCAATGTACGGCGGATTGGCAAAAATGAAATCATATTTGCCTTTTATTTTTGAAAAAACATCAGATTTAATTATTTTTACCCGGTTAAATAATTTCGGCTTCGCCGAAATTACCGCTTTGCGGTATTTAACTGGGTGAATATCTTTTGTTTTTATTTTATTTATTTTTAAATTAATTTTTATCTGTTCTATTGCTTTTTTATCTTTCTCTGCAAAATCGCATTTTATATTCCTATTATTTTTCAAGATTGCGATTCCTATGCACCCTGACCCCGCAAAAATATCCAAAACCCTTATACCCATATTTTCGCACCTGCGAAAATATGGGTATATAGATTTTATGGCTTCATTTACCCAAAATTCAGTTTCCGGCCTTGGTATCAAGGGCTTTTTAGACAAATCAATTTTACAGCCTAAAAAATTAGTAAATCCAATTACATAATCTACAGGCTCCCCTGCTTTTAATCTCTCTATATCTTTATAAAATTTTTCAGTTGGCTTATTATTATATTTTTCTTTTAAAAGCCATTGTACTTCCCTTTCCATATATTATATATACACTAATTTTTCTAAAATAAAGAGGGACGACTAGCGTCCCCTACCGGCAAAAAACATATTCTCGCCAGTCTTACGCGTCAGGAGCCAAGATTATCTTGAGCAATGCCATGCGGGCAAAAAGCCCGCTGTCGATTTGGTCAGTGAGGTAGACCGCGCGCTTGTCGTCGTCCACATCGGTGGTGATTTCGTCCACGCGAGGCAAAGGATGCATAATGATTGCGTCCTTTTTCATCAAGCCGGTAATCGTACGGTCAACGATGAAATACCCCTCACTCATGTCCAGCAGCGTGCCGCATTCGGTCTGGGCGCGGGTTTGGTAGATAACATCCACTTCCGGAGCCACCACTCTCAGATCAGTGTGCTCTGCAAACGGCACTTCGTGCTTGTGAAGATACATCTTTATGTCTTCCCCCATCCCGGTGTTGGCAGGAGAAACGAAATAAAGCTGTATCCCGCTGAACTTGCCCAGCAGATAAGAAAGCGACCTGACAGTCCGCCCCTTATCCAAATCGCCTACCATGGCGATTTTCAGACCATCGATTGCTCCGCGGCATTTGAAGATCGTTCTCAGATCCAACAAGGCTTGAGTCGGATGCTGGCCCGGTTCGCGATCGCCCGCGTTAAGAACAGGCGCGCGCGAAACATCAGCAGCGAACTTAGCTCCTATGTCATGGTCGTATCTGATTACGATTGCGTCCGGCCTGTAGCGGTTGATCACCAAGAACGTGTCTCTCAGTGTCTCGAGCTTCCTTGCCGAGGAAAACTCGCGAGCATTTTCCGTTGCAAAGACAGTTCTTCCGCCCAGATACTCCATGGCCATCTGGAACGAAATTCTTGTGCGGGTGCTGGGCTGATAGAAGAACGAAAACATCCTCTTGCCTTTGAGAACTTCGCATCCTCCTAATTTGAAAATCTCCTCCATCTCATCAGTAAGCGGCAAGAATTCCTCTTCAAGCCATTTCCTGCTGAACTGTTGCGCGCAAATAACGTGCGGGTATCCGTCAAAATGTACGCTGCTCATAGCTTTTACTCCTCTTCCTCTCGTTGTATACTCCTGTAATTTATTCAGTTGGAAATGAACACATTTTTTCTAATTCTACTCTCGCCAAAAATAATGTCAACCCTTCACCTTGTGAAAAACATAAAAACATAAAACCCGCTTTCGCGGGTTTTATGTTTTTATGTTTAAAATTTAGTTTATATCTGTCTGTTGTTGTCTTGCATGTTGTTGCTATCTTTCGTTTCTTTTCTACTCTTTACAAAGTAATAAATGCCATATCCGATGCAAGCAATAATAAGAACAATCAACAAAGGCCAGAAATAATGTAAAGCAACTGATAAAAAGCTGGCTGTTCCGGCATTTGCTGGCAGGCTATTTTCTGTTGCTGGAGTTGTAGTTGTAGTTATTTCTGTTGCTGGAGTTGTAGTTGTTCCTGTTGCTGGAGTTGTAGTAGTTGCTGATTTTGGAACTGCAATAATATTATATGCACCACCATTAAATGTAAATGCAACATCTGTGCCTGCTCCAATAACTTTAACTCCTGTGAAAGACAATCCTGCTTGTCCTACTGCATTTCCTTTGACAGAAACTGTCAAAATGTTTTGCGCAGCAGATGCGCAGCTTGGAATTCCTAAAACAAATTTAGGATTTGCACAAGTTGGCGAAGTCTGAGCCATCAAGCCAGAACCAACAGTAATGCTTCTGCAGGTTAAATTGTTAAAGGTTAATGTGCCTGTTACCACGCAAACTTTTTCTCCTTGCGGATTCAAATTTATTGAAGCATTAAATGCTGTGCCGACATTTTTAGTTGAAGTTCCAGGCACAACAGATAAAGTTGAAGTTGCTGCATAAACTGTCTGGCTTAAAGCAACTATGCTTACTATTGCTAATACTGATAATAAAATTATTTTTTTGTTCATGTTTTTAATTTTTTAATGTTTTTATTATTTTATTATAATCCCCCAATTTAACATTGATAATGCAAAATCATATTCATCAACAATATTATCTTTATTCAAGTCAGCAGAAAGATTAGAACCTTTTTGCCCCCATTGAGACATTAATAATGCAAAGTCATATTCATTAACAACGCCATCGCCATTTACATCGCCGACTCCTGCTAAACTTCCTTCTGAAAAAGTTGCAGAAATTGTGTGGCTGCCAGTAACATTGCTAAATGTGTAAGTTGTTAATTTTCCTTTGGAAACATTATCAACTAATACATCTGCAATATGATAGCCAGTGCTAGGAGTAATAGTAAATGTTTGATTGCCGCCATAAGTTAATAATACTGAACCCGATGGAGTTATAGAGCCGTTTGTTCCGGCTGTAACAGTAATTGTATAATATGAAGAACCTCCTCCGCCGCCGCCGCCTCCGCCGCCTCCTGAAGCTCTGGTTACGCTAATTGTATATGTATTTGTTGTAGTTGTGTCTTGCGCGGTAACTAATATAGTAATAGTATTAGCGCCGACATTCAATGCTATTGCGCCAGATGCTGAACCGCTGGCAACAGGAACTGTATTAACTGTA
>CAIXXY010000050.1 GCA_903923535.1 Candidatus Staskawiczbacteria bacterium
CTGCATTAGAATTTTTAAAAAAGTTAGATTAAAACTATTCCAGTATTCCGCGGAATACTGGAATAGTTTTAATCTAACTTTTTTAAAAATTCTAATGCAGATAATCCTCTTTCTGTTAATCTATGACGAACATTAAAACCTTCTGATCTTTTCAAAACAAGTCCGGCAGTCGCCATTTTTTTAATATGGTCAGAAGCAGTTCTAAAATTAATATTTAAACTTTCTGAAATATCAATAAGTGTAAGT
Source organism: Candidatus Staskawiczbacteria bacterium (assembly GCA_903923535.1). Taxonomy (GTDB): domain Bacteria; phylum Patescibacteriota; class Minisyncoccia; order Minisyncoccales; family Staskawiczbacteraceae; genus XYD1-FULL-39-28. The sequence continues at coordinate 247 of CAIXXY010000050.1, forward strand.
TCCGGCTTCTTTTTTAATAATTCTAAAATCTCAATTCTGCGATGGCTGGCAAAACCCTTTATTATTCTTTCTAATTGATAATAGCTTTTTTTCATAAAACAAATTTTCTTTTAACGGCTGTTCCAGCTTTCCGCGGAAAGCTGGAATAGCCGTTTCGCACTAAAATAATTGCTTTGTCCCTGCTTGCTGGTCTAATGTTTCATTCACCAGCCTGTCTGCTTCTTTGTTTCTTTCGCGCGGGATGTGCTTGAATTTAACTGACTTGAAATCAAACTTCAAATTCCAGATTTCTATAAAAAACTGCTGAATTTTGGGGTCCTGCAGCCTGTAATCTCCATTTAATTGTTTTACAACCAATTCTGAATCAGACCTTATTTCAACATCAGAAATTTCAGCTATTGCTTTCCCAAACAGCGCCTTGAATTTTTTTAATGCAAAAATTATGGCTTTATATTCAGCATCATTGTTTGTTAGATTATCTCCCAGATATTCTCCGAATTTTTTTATAACCTGCTCTTGCTCGTTGCAAAAAACAACTCCTATTGCAGCTTTGCCCGGATTCCCCCGCGACCCTCCGTCTGTATAAATAATTATCTTTTTCATAAAACTTTTTTAAGTTAATCCTTCTTGATATTCAATACCGTTAATTGTAGAAAACTTTGGATAAATCTTCTGCACTCTGCCGACTTGGCCGTCTTCCAGCCGCACTTTAATTCCGCGATGGTGAGAACTGTCGCTGGTCAAAATTTCTGCCACTTTTCCGCGGGTAAGCTTTCCTGTTGGCTGGTCTTTTTTAAGGACAATATCAACCTCCATGCCGATTTTTATATTGTTTCTAATTGTCCCGTCCATTTTAAAAAAGCGCGACTATGTTAATTAATAAAAATACCAGATAGCCTATGGAATAAAAAAATGCTTTTGTATTTGATGGAAATCCGTATTTTATATTCATATACAGAAGATACCCGAAAATAACAGCATTTAATAACAGAGCTAACTTCTTATAAATATCTTTATTCATGTAATTTTCTTGCCCCCACACCATTCGCCCGCAGGCGAACTGGTAGTGGTGGGTTATTTTTTACTATAAAGCCCCACTAGTTCCCCGCTGTCTAGAATATGGCCGTTCATTTTTTCTTCCAAATCTTGTAATTTTGCGCCTACAGGTAAATCCAGTTTTTGGTCTAAAGCGTAAATCTTAAAAAAATATCTATGGGTTCCAGTTCCAGGGCAAGGTCCGCCGTAATTTGCAACGCCAAAATCGTTTTTTAATTGAATAGCCTCCTCGGGCATGCTATCTTTTTTTATAAAGTTTATTTCCGGAGCAATATTATAAACTATCCAATGCTGAAAAATTCCAGCTGGAGAATCGGGATCGCTGACAATTAAAACCAAACTTTGCGCATTTTCAGGCGTTTCTGAAATTATAAGAGATGGGTTAATGTTATCGCCATTACAGGTATATTGTTCTGGAATTATTTGGTTATCTTCAAAAGCCGGACTTGTAAGTTTCATATTAAATGATTTTGTCTGCAAAAGCTTTTTTTCAAGATATTTTTCTGTTTTTGGAGAAAAATACGAAAAAGCGCCGTATGCCAACAAACCTAAAATAATTATAACTACTAAAACCCATAATATTTTTGCCATAATTAACTATTGAGTCTTCACCCAAATTTTATAAAAATTTGGGTGAAGACTTGACAAGGAGGTATAATCTGCTAATATTAAATTGACGCTTGGAGGGCTTCGGCCCTGTCACGGCTATCCAAGCTGTAGCCAGGTGTCACTAAAGAATACTGCCAAAAGCAGTGTTTTTTAGTTTAATCAAGGTTTGGGTTACCACTATGCAAAATTCGTTTACTGCCAGCTTTATCAATATTCCAATAAGGAATTATACTCCAAAAATATTTTTCTTCGCCGAATACTTCTTTTATAATAACTTTTACGCGAACATTATCTATAACAGCTATAAATTCATAAAAAGTAACATCTTTCATAATATACTTCCATTCGCCGCCTGTTTTATTCGACTCAAAATGCTTCGTTTTCCAAATTCCCTGTAGTGTATGCGACTTGCTCAATATTTGCGGAGCAAGATATAAGAGTTTTAATCGTGGATACTGATCTTTCTGGGGTCTGGCTTGCTGATCAGATTTAAATTTAAGATGGCGGAGTCCTTTTGCATTAAATGAAATTTTCTCTATGAAGTATGGGCAATAAACTGAACTAAACGTCTCATAAAGTTTTTCGGCATCATTTTTAACTTTTTCAAATTCTTCTTGATTAAAATTAAATTTCCCCATTTTTTATTATTTCTTAAAAAAATTGTTAAGGCAGCCTCTGAATTTTTCCAAGTGCTCGTTTTTTACGCGGAAGCCCGAAGCATTGGCGTGCCCGCCGTAGGTCATTAAAAAACTGTCGCAGGTTTTCATTGCATCCACAGAATTTGTGTCTTTGGGATTTCTGACCGAACCGCATGATTCTTTATCCATTTTTTTAAAAATAAAAGTAGGCTTGCCGTATTTATTGCAGATTATTGAGGCAACAGATCCCGCCAAAGTCAGTTTCCAGGAAGGATCGCCCTCAAAGATAATCTGCTCGTCGGGTTTCTGGGAAATTCTTCTTTCAACTTCCTGTATAATATTTTTAACCTGCGTTTGCTTGTATTGATTTTTGCCCAAAAGTACTTGCACCATTTCCTTGCATTCTTCTTTGTCAGAAGATGTTAAAAGCATATATGATTCATTTTCAAATTCTACAGATTCAGCCGCGTTCAAGGCAGAAATAATTCTGGGCAGAGAATCCTCAAATACCCTTCCGTCTCCCAAAATATCTAAAAACGCCCTTAATGCGGGGCGAAAAGTATTTTTAAGAGACCTTAAACCTTGCTCAATAATTTCCTGATTTTGTTCAGTTTGCGGAACCATATCAGCGATAGTGCCCAAGGCAGCCAATTCCAGAAAACTATTTTTTAAATTTTCAGATATGCCTGCTCCCAATAACTCCATACATAGATTATAGGTAACCCCCACATTTGCCAGACCTTTAAAGGGATAAGGGTCATCTTCCTGTTTTGGGTCAACAATTACATAAGCTTTTGGCACTCCGGCCAAAGGTTCGTGATGGTCTATTATTATAACTTCAAAACCCAATTCATTTGCAACATCAACCTCTTTCAAATTTCCTATGCCAAGGTCCAATGTTATTAAAAGCGCAGGGACTTTTTCTTTTAACATATCCAAAGCTCTTAAATTTATGCCATAGCCGTCGCTTTCCCTGTCGGGAAAAAAGGCGCAGTCAACCTGCCCTCCTAAATTTTTAATCGCCTCTTCTAAAATGACAACAGATGATATTCCGTCCAAGTCAGAATCTCCGTACAGAATAATGCGCTCGCTGTTTGCGACCGCTTTTTTAATCCTCTCTGAAGCTTTTTCAATGTTTTTAATCTTCATAAATTATAATACCAATCTACAAATCTTATGCTAATTTACAAAAATGCGAATTCGTAGATTAGAATTTCCGGAGATTAGAATATTTTCGTAGATTAGTATTATTCTAGAGCTTCAATGCCAGGAAGTATTTCGCCGGATAAATATGACAGCATAGCTCCGCCGCCGGTTGATACATGGCTGAACTTATCAATCATATCTTGTTTGTTTAAAAATTCAACTGTTTCTCCACCGCCGACAACTGAAAATGCTTTGCTGTCTATTATGGCTTTGGCAATTGCCAAGGTTCCTTTTGCATATTTTTTATCTTCAAATTTTCCAAATGGCCCATTCCATAAAATTGTTTTTGCCGTTGCAATTTTTTCCTGAAATATTTTTATTGACTCATCATTGATATCTAAAGCTCCTAAATCGCCGGAAGGAACTATAATCTTTTCTGGATATTTTAACTGAATATTTTTTTCTTCATCCCTCACTAACTTTGAATTTACTTCTTCGCAATAATTTAGATATTCTTGCCAACTCTCAAAGTTAGTGAGGGACAAGATTTCTTTTGCTATAAGCCCGCTTATTATGACATAATCAGCATTTTGGGAAATATTATCAATAAATTTTGACTTTGTTTCAACTTTGGCCCCGCCGATAATTGCAACCATCGGCTTTTCAGGATATTTCATAACTCTGTCCAACGATTCAATTTCTTTTTCAAGCAATAATCCAGCGCAACTAGGCAAATTTTGGGGCACGCCGGTAACCGAGGCCTGATCCCTATGACAAACGCCGAAAGCATCGTTTACATAAATATCTCCTAAATATGAAAGTTTTTTGGCGAAATTCTGATCGTTGTCAGTTTCTTCTTTATGAAATCTTAAATTTTCCAGAAGCAAAATTTTGCCTGCATCCAATTTATTGGATTCAGCTTCTATGTCCGGCCCTATACAATCATCTTCCTTTCCAATGGGAAATTTAACATATTCTGCTATTTTTTCAGCAATTTTGTCTAATTTCAGCTCTTCAACAACTTTTCCGCCGGGCTCGCCCAGATGGCTCATTAAAATTATTTTTGCCTTGCTGTCTATTAAATATTTAATTGTAGGCAAAGCTTGCTTAATTCTGAAATCATCTGAAATATTGCCTTTTTCATCCAAAGGAACGTTAAAATCGCATCTTACCAAGACACGTTTGCCAATTACGCTAAAATCTTTTATACTTTTCATAGTCATAATACAAATCTACAAATCTTATACTAATCTGCGAAAATTCTAATTACAAATTCGTAGATTAGTGTTTCTGTAGATTAGCATAAAATCCGTATATTAGTATTATATCACACTACTTCTTGTTGATAACACTTTTCACAATACACGATTTCCGGCCTGTCTGGAGCATAGCTTGTTTCAAATTCGTTGGGACATCTTCCGTTATGATGCGAATGTTGCTTATCACACATGCACTGGCGTTTCCAGAGTTTTAGAGGATTTGATTTTTTTCTGCGTTCCATATGACGGCAACTGAAGCAAAGCCTAGGTAGCGGTGTTGAGAATCTCCTATAAAAATTGAGTTCTGCCACAGTTATTCTATATGCATTTTTACAAAAGTCGCATCTGATAACTTCTTTTAAAATATCGTCGGTCACGTCTTTTATATCATCTGGTAAATCAGAGGCTTCTATAGTTATTTTATACTCTCCAGAACTCTTATCCCGCCACAAGTACCCTTCTTTTATAGCCTGTTCTTTTAGTTTCGGAAAATATTCTATTGCCATTGTTTCATTGTAAGCGAATGGAGAAAACTCTGCTGGAAAAAATTCTCCATAAGTATATTTTATGCCACGAGAATCTACATAAGGATTATCTTTCATATGCTGAATAATTTTTGGCACTAATGCTTCATATTCTTCTTTCGTATATTGCTTGTTTAAAATACAGTAACTTTTACTACGTAATCCTACGCAACCAAAACAATTAGAGCAGGAATGGCAACATAAACAATATTCCGAATCCTGCATGGCTGGCCAGCAATCAAAGCAAAATTTCATATTTTGGCAATTATCTCCGGAACAACAAGACTCATAGACTAACTCCGAATTCTCTCCCCAATCAGTGTAATCACAGCAATCTTTTACACTTGAAATAAGATTTTGAGAACAGCGAACATTCTCACAACCTTCTGTTTCAAAACAATTGAAAGAATCCTTGGAATTATAAATATAATCGCCTGAAATATTTTTATTATGAGTGCCATGAATATATTTTCTTGGCAGTTTTATTTTAAGTTCATTGAATTTCTCCTTAATCTTTATTATTTCTTTTGAAGAGCCAGTATTTATTTTTTTCAGTTCTTCAAAATATTCATCTTTAGAATATGGGCGATTCCAAATATGATACTTTTTATTGCGCAAATTAAAACATCCAAAACAATCGCTACAATTTATGCATTCTTCGCAAAATTTAAGATTTCTGCAATTTTCCAAATCAGAGCAATAAAAACACTGAAAAGAGTTTCCACTATGGCAAACTTCATAGCAAAGTTCAGGTTTTGGAGACGCATAACAATCCAATGAATCTTTGGCATTATTAGAGCTTACGCAATATAGGCAGTTCTCAGCATTATTTAAATCAAAGCAAAGATAGCAGTTCTTCAAATATGATGCTTGATTACAATAGTCACTGTTAATCAATCCGCGAATGGCGCGACCAGGCCACGGCACTAAAAAATTAAGCTCTTTCAATTGCTCTAAAAAAGGCTGTTTATAATCAACTTCCAATCCGTAATCCATAGGATTCCAATCATCTGACCACCAATAATCATGATCATAAATCTTTATATTGGCTTCTTCAGGGTAATTTGAAAATATTTTTTTACCTTCTAGCGCCTCGATTTTTTTAAATAAATTGCCACGATTAAAAAATATCATGCGCCGTATTGTCCTACAATCAGGGCAAAATGTCGGAGCAGGCACCTTTATTTTCTCATAGAACGCAAAATCATCGGGCTCGATAATAAAGTCTTGTTTACAATTCTGACAAATTTTTGTTTCGCTATTCATAAATTATTCTTTCTATTTTTTATTTTATCGCGCGCTATTTTAAAAGATTCGTGACAATTTTTATTAGCTTGTCTTTTTCTTTAGGGTCCGAAATCGCAATTAAAAGTGCAAGGGCAGCCAAACCATTATCATTTATTTTCTTTTCTCCGGTTTCTCGATAAAGATATTTGTTTTTGTCTAAAAAATAAACAAACAAAAACGAGGCAATTCTTTTATTGCCGTCAATAAACGGATGGTCTTTTATAACAAAATACAGCAGATGAGCGGCCTTTTCCTCGATGCTTGGATAGAGTTCTTTCTTATCAAACGTTTGCAAAATGTTTCCCAAAATTCCTGGCAATTTATTTTGCGAATCAGTTCCGAACAAGTCCCCAGCTTCTTCTTTAAAAGTAAGCTCCTTCTTCACCTCATTTATTACCTTTTTTGCAATTGCGTGATCCAAAACAAATTTCCCCCTGCCTTGTTTATAAAGAGCAACCTCCTCTTTATCATATTGCTCGAGCAAACTTAATGTTTTAGAATAATCGCCGAGTAAATTCAGAATTTCTTTTTCCTGCCCGGATAACAATTCGTGTTTTGATTTTTGCCGCAAAAAATCAACTGCAACCTGCAACTCTTTAAACTTATTTTCTGTTTCCAGAAGCCGTTTTTCGTCTATCGCAAAACCTTTAACCAAATAATTTTTCAACTTATGCGTTGCCCAAATCCTAAACTGCGTAGCGCGTTTTGAGTTTACCCTATAACCCACAGAAATAATCGTGTCTAAATTATAAAACTTCACTGGCTTATCAGAATTTGGAATGTGCATTTTTTGCACATTGCTTTTTTCTTTTAATTCCCCACCTTTAAATATATTTCTTATATGCTTGGTTATAACGCTCCTTTCTGAACCAAAAAGCATAGCAATTTGTTCTTGTGTAAGCCAAACAGTTTCATTTTGCAATGAAACATCAATTTTTACTTTTTTATCAGGAGTTTGATATATAATAATTTCTCCTTTTTTGGGCTCTTGATTCATATTTTTACGAAATTAAGCCACTTCGCGCTGGTAGCATTCTAAACACGCTATTTTTTCAAAGCCAAGTTCAGGAGCATAATAATGTTCAACTTCTTTTTTGCAGTTATAACAAATTCCCTTCTGTGGTTTAATCATATAACTAAAAGGTTTAAAACGTTCCAAAGTGCGCCAGTCAAAATGCCGATTAGGAAGCGGAATCCCATGCTCGCGATAAAATGACAGCTCATCTTTTGTGATGTTATAGCTTAACTTTGTTTCGGGGCATAAAATTCGCTGTCTTGTTATATCATCGCTAACTTGGTCAATAGCATCTGGTAAATCATCTCCACTGATAATATTTTCATAGTGTGGCTCGATTGTCTCTTCCCATTTGGCGCCAAATTTTAGTGCCTCTTCTTTTGCCATAGGATACATCAGTTGAGCTAAAGAAATATTGTAGCCACAGTATGCGACAGAAAGCGGGAAAAATTTCCCCCATTCTCCTCTTTCTTTCATATCACTTTTAATTTTTTCAACCAAACTTTCATACTCTTCTTTTGAGTATTGTTTGTTTAAAACACAATATTTCTTTTTGCGGAGGCCCACACAGCCAAAACAATATTCGCACTCTTCGCAATTATCTAAATAACTACTATATCGACAATTTGTTGTATAAAGACTGCACGAAGTGTTATACCCATATCCGTCTTGTACTCCTAAAATACACTTTTCACGATGAAAACCGCCTACCGAATCAATAATCTCCTTGCTTTGGAAACCCCTGAAACAATGTCGGCAATTTTCTGATTCCTCCCAAAAATAACAATGATAACAATTTTTGCTATTTGCAAGAAAATTTCCTCTAGAATTTACCGCCAGAAGATTATAATTCTCTCGGTGTACGGCATCTTGCCTAATGTGCTGCCAAAATTCTTTTTTTAATTCTTCTATTACTGCTCGTGATTTTAAATTGTATTCTTTAAATTTTTTTTCGTATTCCTCTTTGGAATATTGTTGGTTTAAAATACAATATTTTTGATTACGTAAATTCCAACACATAAAACAATCGTGGCAATTTCTGCAATCATATAAAAATAAACTATCCATGCAATCACGACAGTTAAAGGAATATTTCAGATTGTAGCTTTTAAAACAATACACGCAGTCATATGAACGTTCAACGTCAAAAGAATACGTTATATCAACAGAATTTTTACAATTAACTATACGGTAGCCATAGATAATTGATTCAACATTGGCAGCAGAACGTGTAAGATATGCGTCTTTCGATTCCCAAACATCGTCGGTCCAGTCACAGTTAAGATTTTTAACTCCGCACTGGTGAGGGTGTGGCACTTTTGATTGCAGCTCAACAAGTTGTTCAATAAATGGGCGCGAAGCGTTATAATCTTTTCCATATGTAAGAGGATCCCAGGCATCGGATACAAACTCGCTCCTTTCATAAATAGGAAAAGGAGCGGATTCGGGAATAACCGTTATAATTGTTTTGCCGCTCAATGCGGACTTGGCAATTCTGAATCTTCCAAACACCCAAAAAGCCAAAAGATATTTCATCCTGCATTCAGGACACATTATTGGCATAGGTAAATCCATCTTCTCATAAAACGCAAAATCATCAGGCTCAATGATAAAGTCCTTTTTACAATTTTGGCACTGGCGTGTCGAAAATCCTGAGCTTGTCGAAGTGGTTTTAGTTTCTTGATTTCCCATTTTATATATTTTTTTAATGTCTGGGATAAGTGTTCGCTTTACTCCCTTACATATTTTTAATCTCAAAAATATTTTAAACTTGCGGCATAATTAAAACCATAGAAGTAATTATTCCATTTCTCGTCATTTGAACCATAAATATTATCAAAACAAAAATAATCAGACAGACATTCTCTCACCCTCAAAAGCTCCTTCAATCTTTTTTTATTTTTTGAATCTTCAATTGTTAAGTCCAATAATTCCAGTCCTCTTTCAAAAAATAACCTGCTCTCATTCTCTCCTTTTCCTCGCCAATTTATCGCCCTGCCAATTTCTGATCCAATGTTTGCCATTTGCTCTACAAGCGAAAATTTGAACCATCTGTCTTTAAATTGTCTACTAAAAATCATTTTTCAATTAATTTATTAACAATTTTAACTATCTTTTCTCTCGTTTCAATATTATCAATTCCTCTTGTGCGATTTCCCAAACCCGGCTTTAAATTTATCATAGAATCAAACTCAATAAAAGCATCTCCCGATTTTTCCGGCCATATATTTATTCCCCAAAGATTTTTTGGCTCGGAATTTTCTCTTTCCATTAGAAGTTGCTCCAAATCCACGTGCATTTCAGCATCAACAGCCATAATTTCTTTTTCAATATCAACAACCGCCTTTACAAGGTTCTCATACATTCTTTTTGTCATCTCTTTTAATTCTACAATTTCAATTTTACTTGCCCCGTTTAAATCCGAAGGATTTTTTTCGGGGTCTTTTATAATTTTCATAAAATTTTAAAAAATAATTAAATTAATGGCTCTTCGGGTTTGTCCTCTATTTTTTTCTCTTCTTGCGCTTCTGGACCTTTTCCTTTGCCCTCAATTATAGATTTCTCATGAGAGCTTCTCATAATTTTTGACTCTTCTTGCTCCATAAGTTTCTTTGCGGCCTCAGCTGAAATAGTATATTTTAAACGGGATTGCTCAATAATTTCTTTTCTAAAAGACTTATGAGTCGCCGGCATAACTTTAAGGGTTTCGGCAGAAAAAGGGTCGTAGGCTTCCCCATCAATGGTTTCTTTGATATAAAAATTCTGAACTCCAAGGTTCACCATATCTTTGACGCCAAATATCGGCGCCAATTCCGGTTCCAATGTAACCGCATCTTCGCCGCCAACTCTGAATACAATGATGGTTCCCGTATTTCCCAAAACCGCCTGCTGGACTTTAGGAATAAGCTGGCCCATATATTGGTGCGCCACAGTAAGACAGATGCCGTATTTGCGGGCTTCCGACAATATGTTTTCAAAAGTTTCGGTCATAAGATTATGGAACTCGTCAACATAGAGATAATAATCTTTTCTCTCGTTTTCCGGTATAGCAGCCCGCGCCATACCCGCTTGCTTGATTTTTGTAATAAACATTGAACCAAAAAAACTGGCATTCTCCTCTCCTAATTTGCCTTTGCATAAATTAATTAAAATAATTTTCCCCTCATTCATCAGTTTTTCTAAGTCAACTTTATTTTCTTCCTGGCCAAAAATTCCTCGCAAAGCAGGGTCAGACAAAAACTGCGCCAGCTTATTTACCAGCGGAATAATGGCTTCTGTATCGTATTTCTCTGACCAATCGGCAAACTCAATGGCCCAGAATCTTTTAACCATGTCATCTTGAATATATTCAACCACCAGTTGGCGGTAATTGCGGTCAGTGAGCATGGAGATCATGCCTCTCATAGTGCCGTGCGGGTAATCTAAAAGGGCTAAACAAGTAAAGCGAAACACGTGCTCAAGCCTAGGCGTCCAGTTGGCGCCAAATTGCCTTTCTAAAACCTCAATTAAGCCCTGGGTTAATTGATGCTTAAAGCCCGGGTCAATATTAGCTAAAGGATTAAAAGAAATTGGATATTTGGAATCAGAGGGATCAATAAGCACTACATCATTTATCCGGTCTTCTGGAATAAAATGCAAAATTTCTTCTATAACGTCGCCGTGAGGGTCAATAAAACAAAGGCCGTGTTTATACCCAATATCTTGGCGAACTAAAAGCTCCAGAAGTTTGGACTTACCCACTCCGGATTTGCCGACAATATACAAATGTCTGCGTCTATCTATTCTCTTAATACCGAAAATAAACTTTTGCTCCTGCAAAGCCGCTTCATAATTAGTTTTGCCGATGAAAGAACAGTCTTCAGGATCTACTGATCCATACACTGGAAGCTCCGGAGGTGGAGGCGCCAATTTAAATCTACGTATTCTATTACTTTCTGCCACGGGTCTGCGAGCGAGGCGAGCAGATTTGCTTCGAAATTTTAGCCCTGATATATCTTATACGTTATGGGCTGAAATTTCGCTGAACACCTTGCTTTATTTAGTTATATTTAATTATTCCATAATAGCTTTTTTATGTATTTTCAGCAAGCCGGATAGTGAAATTTTTGACTGCATTTTTTTTAAAAATGCTATCTAATTATAGTCAAAAATTCTACTACCCGGCAAGCTAAAAACCGCTGGCATCTGCGCCAATATGTTTAATAGGCTTTGAACGCTAACTGGTGGAAGCAATAAGCCAATCTTTGAAGTCACGATTCAGGCGATACAGCGAAATAGTAGCCATACAAGGAATACCACCCTGGTAATGTTCCCTGACAATGTCCTCTATATCTTGGACATGTTTATCTATGGTCATAATGATCATGGTCGCCCCCGAGATCTCGTTTACTCCGCCATTGACCCGAGAAACTGAATTGGTGAGCATGATATCTACTTTGCCCGCCATTCTTTTTTCCACTAAAATTTTGGCAATAATTTTAGCCGTATCAAGATCTTGACATGGCACATAAATAAAGATCATAAACATAATACCAATCTACAAATCTTATGCTAATTTGCGAAAATTCGAATTCGTTGATTAGCATTTCTGTAGATTAGAATATAATTCGCACATTATTATTATATTACGCTACCTCGCTATTGTAGCAACTCTCGCAGTAAACTATCTCTTTGCGGTCTGGAGCATAGGATGTTTCAAATTCATTCGGGCACTTATCTGCTCCATGAAAATGATTTTTTGCCTGTGGTGAGCTTGTCGAACCATCACACATACACTGACGATGCCAGAGCTTGCGCGGATTGCGCCTCGCCAATCGTTCCTGCAGACGACAAGGAAAGCACTTATGCGGAATTGACAGATTAAACCTGCGATAAAATTGAAGTTCTGCAGGATGCAATCGGAAAGCCGTAGCGCAACGCAGATGGCTTGCCTTATCGGTTTCTGAATCCTGTGAACTGCAACTTATAATCTCTTGAAGAATTGAATCTGTTACATCGTTAATTTTTGCCGGCAGTTTTTCATGGGGCAAAGTAACTTTGTAATCCCGCACATCACGGTCATACCATTTTAAACCACGTGCAATAACCTCATCTTTTGTAAGCGGAAAATAATCCTGCGCCAAGGAGTCATTATAAGGAAAAGGCGATATCTTAGCTGGAAAAAATTGACCCCATTCCCCTGTTTTCTTCATATGAGCGATTATTTTTTCTTTGAGATTTTTATATTCATCTTCTGTATATTGTTTATTAAAAATGCAATACGACTTTGAACGCAATGACATGCATCCGAAAATATCATGGCAGTTGAAATTAAGTTCTGAATAATATGAATTACGGTTATACCATGATTTTGCCATCGAGATGCAATTAGCTCCCCATCCTGCTCCCTCCATCTCATAATCTAATTCATTATCAAGCGTTTCTGTAAGATCCATGCAGTCGCGAGCTTCCCATGCGTCTTGTGCGTAACTCGTGTTTTCAGAAAGACGGACATTAAAACCATAGTGAACATTCTTATCGCCGCTGCCTAAATTTTCTCCTGTAGAGTTAATCGCATTGCGACCCTGGTAATATTTTCTTGGATATTTCAGCCAAAATTCATCAGCACGTTTTCTTATGCTTTGTATATCTTCATGAGTCCACGATATTTCTGTCAAACGTTTTTGATATTCTTCTTTTGTAAGTTGTTCGTTGAACCAGCAGTATGATTTTCCGCGCAGACCAACACAGCCAAAACAATCATTACACCCCATACAATCTCTGCAAAAATATAGATCCCTTGAATTTCGACTATCTTCCGTAAAAAAACATTTATAATCGTAACGGCAATTCAAACATTCGTACATAATCTCACATTCCATCACCGACCAGCAGTCCATACAATTTTTACTCAGTCGATTCCAGTTCCCATACATGCAATCCTCGCTCTCGCCAACAGCAACAACCATATAGCAATTTTTATTGTTCTCTGATTGGTTAGTATATTCTGAATTAATGCTTTTAGAATTTGCCAAAGCAACGCGAGGAACTTTAAACCGGAATTCAAAAAATTGCTCAAAAAAAGTTTTAGAGAAGTCAAAATCCTGCCCATATGAAAGCGGATCCCATTTATCAGACCACCAGCACGGCTGGCAATACACTGGCCCAGGATAAGAAGGATTGTAAATCGAAACCATACTGTTGCCGCATAGCGTGCAATCACGCTTATAAAAATTCCATTCGTTTCGGTTCGCGATGCGCCGCTGGTATCTGCAATCTGGGCAGAATGTTGGCGGAGGCACATTCATTTTTTCGTAGAATGCAAAATCATCGGGCTCAATTATGAACTCCTGCTTACAGTTTTGACATTGTTTAATTTCGGTCATTTTGTGAATTTTTTATGTAAAAATATTCTCACCCGGATTTTGATGATACTCCAGACCTGACCAAACATTACTGTCCATCCCCATATTTTCATTCTTAGTTTGCTTATAAAAATTCTGCTTTATAACAATTCTCACAATATACTATTTCTTTGCGATTTGGGCTATAAGGGGTCAAAAAAGAGTTCGGGCAGTGCGCGTTCCCATGGAAGTGCTTATTCGTATTCGTGTAAAGGTTATTTTCCGATTGTGTACCAGCACAATGACAATTGCGCTGGTACAACTTCCAGGGATTTCTATTCCTCTCTCGCTCAGCATGCCGACAATTCGGACATAAACGAGGAAGCGCCACACCGATCCGCTGATAAAAGCGCAGTTCTTGCGGAATAATTTTGAATGCCCCCGAGCACTTCTGCTCACATTGCCCCCTATGTGCGCACTCGATTATTTCATTGATAATCGAATCTTGAATTTGATTTATGTGATCAGGAATATTTTCGGTTTTCAGCGTAGCATGATAATTACGAACTTCAGCTGTGTGCCAAGGATATTTTTTTTCCAGGGCTTCCTCTTTAGTAAGCGGAAATTTTTCTTGAGCGAGTGATTCATTGTAATCAAACGGGCTGAATTCGGTTGGCAGATATTCCCCAAAGCGATACTCTCGGCCAGCTCGATCCTTATAGGGAACCTTTTTAGCCTGTTCGATTATTTTCATTAAAAGCTCTTCGTATTCTTTTTTTGCATATTGCTTATTAAATATACAGTACTCTTTTGATTTCAGGCCTGCGCAACCGAATATATGAGCGCAATTAAAACAGGAATCGGAATAGCGCGCATCTAATGTATTGTGCAATCTATTCGAAAAAGCGCCATTTTCTACTGCTAGCCCGCCCACATTTTCATAAGCTAATTGTGTTTGTACCGCTCCTCCCCAAACGTCATAACTGTCTTTCGTTGCCAATCCCGCAAGTTGAACGTATTTTAAATTTTCTGCCCCATCGATGACAGAAAAACAATACTGGCAGTTCTTGCCATTGACAATATAGTCACCAGTTGAATTTGGAGCATTCACAATCGTTGCGTATCGACGTGGCGTCGCATAATAAATCTCTTCAAATTTACTCTTAGCCTCAGTAAGAGATTTATAACTGCCCAAGTCCCACTTTGCTCTCTCTTTTTGATAATCCTGCTTAACATACGGCTTGTTGAATATATAATATTTACTACGGCGGAGGTTCGTACTTCCGAAGCAATTCGTGCATCCATCACAGTCGACGATGAACGCCGAATCCATAGTATCGTCTGAAAGTCTCGCAAATAGCGTATTATATAACCCATTGCAATCCGTGACCTCATAAATTTTTTCGCTTTTATAAGCCACGGTCACATCTACGCAATTTTTCGAGAGAACCGGGGCATAGGAATAAAGACAATCCTCTGCGAGATACCCGCCGAAAACAAAATAACAATTCTTAGAACTTACAATATCCTCGGAGTACTCGCAATTGACACTATTTTTTACCTTTAGGGTCGGCCGAGGAACATCTCGGAAAAGAGTATTTAATTGCTCAAATAAAGATTTATCGAAATCATAATCCCGACCGTAATCTAACGGATCCCACCCATCAGATTTGTAACACTCTGGACAGTACGTCTTTAGTTTTTTATCAGAAGAATAAGTGCTTATAACCTCCTTTTTACACAAATCACAAGCTCGCTTATATAACGAGCGTTCATTTCGCATTGATAACCGCCTTATCAATCGGCACTCAGGGCAAAATGTCGGTGCTGGAACTTTTATTTTCTCATAGAAAGCAAAATCATCAGGCTCAATAATAAAGTCCTTTTTGCAATTTTGGCATTGTTTGGTTTCATTTTTCATAATTAATATACTTCTTTTTGATAACAAGATTCGCAATAAACTATTTCCGGCCTTTCCGGAGCATATGATGTCTCAAATTCATTAGGGCATCTTCCGGTGTGATGCGGATGCTGTTTATCGCACATGCATTGGCGATGCCATAATTTCATAGGATTACGCAATTTAAGGCGCGCTTGATGTCGGCATTCAGGACAAAGCCTGGGCAGTGGCAGATGAAATTGTTTTAAAAATTGATATTCTTTTGAAATAATGCGAAATGCTTTTCCGCAATTTAAGCATCCTATATTTTCTTTAGTAATTTCTATGTTGCTGTCATCTATGGCATCTGGAAGATTTTGCGCAAGAAAATTTGGCTGATGTTCAGGAGGCTTTGGCTCTAGCCAATTAAAACCCATTGTTTGCGACGCTTCTTTAGTTATTGGCATAAAATCTTGGGCTGCAGTTTCATTATAACCAAACGGACATAATTCAGCCGGGAAAAATTCTCCATATTTATAAACTCTTCCATTTTTATCTATGTATGGCATTTCATTCATATGCTGGATAATTTTAGGGATAAGAGTTTCATATTCTTCTTTTGTATATTGTTTGTTGAAAATGCAATACTCTTTATTCCGCAAACCAATACAGCCAAAAATATTATTGCAACCATGGCAATTAAAACAATAAGTAGCATTGTGACATCCATACACAGTCATACAAAATAACTGACGAGAACCATCAACGCCAGAGTCAAACGCCTCATAAAGCAAATCGACGCCTGCACCCACTCCATATCCATCATATGAATCAGTAATAATCTTTGTCCCATTTTGTATAAACCTGCAATTTCTCGCATCTCCTAAAACATCAAAACAATTTTTAGAATCTGCAACATTTTGCATATTGTCTCCGGTAGATCTTTCGCACTTGATAAGTGTTGCATATTTTCTAATTTGCCCACGTTTTAACATTTCAAATCTTTTTCTCGCCTCGCAGATCCCTGTATAAGTATTAATCTTTAATTCTGAAATTTGTTTTTGATAATCTTCCTTAGAATATGGCTTATTAAAAATACAATATGATTTATTGCGCAATCCAGTGCAACCAATGCAGTTTGTGCATCCACGGCAATCGTATAGAAAAATGCAATCTACGCAACTTTCACAGTTTTGCGAAAAATAGGTTCTGGAAGATTTAAATACGTTTACATCTTCATAACATAACTCGGAGTCATAAACTGCGAATGCATCAAAAGTATCTCTGCAAAATTGAGCACGAGAAGCATAGGCAAGATTTTCGCCGCCCCACGATGCAGAAACAAGATAAGCGTCTTTCATGTTGCCTGTATATTGCGTATAGTCGCAATTCACTGTTTGAGTATTAAATACTGCAGGATGAGGAACCTGTTCAAAAAGTTCTCTCCATTGTTTGAAAAATGGTTTTGAAAAATCGTAGTCTGCCCCCCAATCCATAGGATCCCAGGCGTCTGACCACCAAACATCGCGATCGTACACTTTAAGCCCGGAATCTGGCGCAAATCCTGTAATTATTTTTTTGTCTGTTTTTGCGCAAACACTGTAGTGAAGAATTCTCTCATTCCGCCATGCAAAACGGCGCTGCATCCTGCAATCCGGACAGAAAGTTGGAGTAGGCACTTGTATCTTTTCGTAAAAAGCAAAATCCTCGGGCTCAATAGTGAACTCTGATTTACAATTTTGGCATGTTTTGATTTCTGTTTCTCCCATTTTATATATTTTTTAAATGTCTGGGATAAGTGTCCGCTTTGCTCCTCAGGGTAAGTGTTCGCTACATTTCCCCAACCCTACGTCGCCTGTTGGCTCCTCAGGGTAAGTGTTCGCTTTGCTCCCTTACATAATATTCTTACTTTTTATTAAAGTTTTTACCAACAATTTTTTGCAAGATTTCTAATGTGGCCTGTACAGAAGGATTCCCTGTATTTTTTAAGGTTAACTTCTCTCCATAAGTGTTTAATAAGGGGGTTAAAAATTCGTCTCCCCAAGAAGGAGAAAAAGTTAATATGCCATCAAAATCAATTTCGATATTTTCATTTTCTTTTATATCTCTCAAAAGAGCCTGCAATGCCGAAAACGCCTCCCTGCCAGTCTGCCGGGAAATAAGTGTTGTTCCAAATTTTTTTAATTCTATAATCATATTTTAATAGGTTATTAAGGCGAGGCAGCCACGAATATTTTCTAACCCATTTTCAATGTTTATGTCCGCGCTGTTGCCTTTTAATAATAATTTTGCGTCGCCCGATTGAAATATTAAACTGATTGGATTTTTCGAAATAACACTTCTAACATATTTTAATCCATTGCCCCTTGATTCGGGCTTCCTGCCGGAAATTATTTCAGTAAATGCGACTTGCAGCGCATGCTTGTGGTCTTTTAAATCTGGCTTTACTTTTCTTAATGTTTCTAAAATTCCAACTCCCCTATCCGCCAATACAATTTGTTTTTTATTTAAATCATATGCAAAAAAGATCCCTGGAATATCCGGCCACTGCCCAAGATTATGGTCGTAAGAATTATTTCCTATCTCTCCGGCAGTGGACGTTAATAAAGAAAATAATTTATTCGCATCTTTATTTTGAATCATCAGCATTTCCATTTTTGTTATGCGAGCCTGGAATATTCCGCTATTTTGGCAATAAAATTGTTCGGGCATTTCTTTTTCTGAAACTGCCCAATCTTTTGCAAGTTGAAATAGGTCGCTTAAAAAAACATCTATATCTTCTCTGCGATAATAACGGTGGCCGCCTGGTTTATCTCTAATCGAAAGAAGGCGACCGCTTTCATCCCAGCGACGCAAAGTCATAACCGTAACCTCCAACAATTCTGCGGCCTCGCCTATTGTTAATAGTTTTTTATCTTGATTATCCATAATTTTGTTTCTTCAAGTGTATTATAGCATATTTTCCAAACCTATACAAGTTATCAATAAACCTATACATAACAAAAAACGGGGCAGTGCCCGTTTAATTGTGTTCTGGGTCTTCTTTGGGTTTTTGAAGGGCTTGCTCTAAAGTCTTTTTTAAATCTTCAACATTAACTGATTTTTTTTCTCTTTTATCTTTTCTACTCTTGTTAAATGGCACATCCTCTCCCTTTTGCATTATCTCATTCAAAGAAAAAGTTTTTTGTTTTTCTGGAGGAGGCGGCGCTTTGCGAGAACTCGGAGAAGGCCCGCCTTGACTCGGCGAGGCAGGCCCGAATTCTATGCCTAAATCTGCCAAAGCTTCATTCCCCTCTGGCCGGGTACCCCTTGCTTGCTTATCTGCGCCGGATGTTTCTCTTACAGGCGGAGTTGACTTTAGTTGGGCTCCTCCTTGTTTATCTTTCATTTTTTTCAAACACGATTTGCAATAAACAGTTCTTCCGGGCTCGGGCGGGAAAACAACTTTTGTCGATTTTCCGCAATTAGAACATATGGCATCGTATAACTTTGTTGAATCAGATGCTCGTGCAGCATTCGATTGATATACAGCCTTAGGAAAAATCTGGGGATTAGAAAGATCGGAATGACTCTGAGTATTGGGAACGTCCATACTCCCCGCCCAACGATTAATTTCTTCTTCAACGGACATTACGGTGTGGGCATACTTTGACCTAGAAATTTTAATTATTTCTTGTCGCTTATTATCGTCTTTAGCAACAGGGACAGGGGCAATAGTTTTGGCGGAGAATGGCCTAGAAGAAATGCCATCTATCATGAGTTTTAAATAAATATTGTAATTAGGCAAGCGGATCAAATCGTTCTGCAAAAATTCCGGGGTAAACTCTAGCTCTAAATCTTCCGCGTCGCCTGCTCCTACTCGAAAAGAGATCATTGTGCCCACGTTGCCAAAAACGGCGTCTCTGACAGCAGTGCTTGTATCAGTGGTCAGCTGTCCAATGTATTGATGGGCAATAATCAGGTCCAAGCGGTATTTGCGGGCCTCTGACAAGATATTCACGAAAGAGTCTGTGGCAAAGTTCTGGAATTCGTCAACATACAAGTAAAAATCTTTTCTTTCGTCTTCAGGAATTCTGACGCGCTCCATCGCGGCCAGCTGTATCTTGGTGATAATCATAGCTCCTAAGATAGCCGAATTATCTTCGCCAATTCGGCCCTTGGAAACGTTAACCAACAGAATTTTTTGGTTATTCATTATATCATCAATATCAATGGTGTTCTTGGCTTGACCAACAATATTCCTTACAAAAGAAACATTCAGAAACTGTCCGACTTTATTTTGAACGGGAGCGATAGCTTCATTGCGATACCTAGGATCCCACTCTTCATATTCGTTCACCCAAAATGATTTTACCACTGGGTCCTTGAGGTTATTAATGATTTTTTGCCGGTAATCTCTATCAACCAGCATTCTTGGTATGCCAAGGAGCGTGGTGCCGGGAGTATCTAGCAAAGCTAAAATACAGTTGGCAAGAATGTATTCCATACGGGCTGACCATACATTGGCCCAAATTTTAGTAAAAATACCAAGCAATCCCGATGCGATCAAGTGTTTATATTTTGGATCACTTACATCCATAATGTTAAAACTGACAGGATGTTCCATATCCGCGGGATTAAAATAAACCACATCATTCTTTCGATGAGGAGGAATGCTATCCAACACTTCTTCAACAAACTCTCCGTGAGGGTCGATAATAGCAAGTCCTTGGCCATTCTCGATATCCTGCAGAGCCATATTCTTTAAAAAAGCTGTCTTACCAGCTCCAGTTTTTCCGATTATATACATGTGCTGGCGCCGATCAGCTCTTTTAATTCCGAATATTTGCTCTTTATTGCGAAAGTTTGTTTTGGCAATATAAGTTAGATCTTTAGACATAATATAATACTAATCTACTAATTTTATTCTAATCTACTAAAATACCAATCTACGAATGCATTTGTTAAGAAAAATTTAAGATTCTTTTCGGTGTGATATATCTTCTTCGGAAATTTACCAAAATTCCCAGTGGTTTATTTAATGCTTCTAAATATCGTTTAATTTGATAGTAGTCTTCTTTTTCGACAAACCTCTTAGTTTTTAACTCTAAAATTATTTTATCTTCAATTAGGAAATCCACTCTATTTCTTTGTTGATCATTTTCAAATGAAACAGGCAATATTTTTTCACGTTCATAATTTATGCCACTTTCTTTAAAATAATTTTCTATCAAATCTCCGTATTCTTTTTCACTCCTAAACTGGCCCAATTCATTATGAACTTTAAACAAGATACCATTTAATTTATAAGAAAGGTCGGGATGAAGTAATTCTGCCATAAAATATAATACTAATTTGCTAATTTTATACTAATCTTCTAAAATTCTAATCTACGAATTAGTGTTTCCGTAGATTAGCATATAATCCGTAGATTAGTGTTATTTATTCATCAATCGGCAAATTAGCTGGCGGGCCGGCTTTCTTTGATTCAACCTTGCCCATAGCTAAGCTGCCTCCTGAAACTCTCAATGGGAAGTGCCATAGTGTCGCCATTTCTTCTGTACTTAAAATCGGGCACAAATTATGTCTGTCAGGATACAGCGGAGTGAATCTTAAAACAGCCATCCTGAACATTTTTCTTGCCCTTAAAAAAACTCTTCTTGCCCTTAAAAAATAATGTATTCTAGGCCTTGTTTGGGCCTGAAATCCCATATAATTCAAATTTTGAGTTGAAAAATGACCCATATATGTACGCAATGTAACCCTATGAGGCGCTCTCCATTTTTCTCTTTTGGCAACATAAACTCCCCTTATATTTGTCCTGAAAACCGGCTTTTTTATTTTATTTTCTATTTCAGTGATAACTTCTCTTTCTCCCGGGGTCAGCGATATTCTCAACTCGCCTGTTTCCTCATCCTCTTCCAATTGTGGCACCCAACTATATTTTGCCCCTTCGCCTGATCCTTCTTTTTGAGGACCCATAATTACCTGGTTGGCGACATAAGTTAAATCTTCCAGAAGAGTTGGCTCTTTATGCTCTACGCGTTTTGTTATTTTATTTATTATTTTCTGGCCCTCTTTTCTCCAGTCCGGCTCATCATGATCTGGAACAGGAACTGTAATAAACTGCACCCAATAATGCTCTCCTTCACCTAATTTAGACATAGCTTCCAGTAAAGAAATAATCGGATCTATTCTTTTTTCTTCGGCAGCAATTCTTTCTCCCTGCGGTTCAAAAAAACTCGGATATGTTTTTATAGGATAAGCATCCTCTCTTATAAGATCCCAATCTTCTCCATACATATCCCATTCATCGTTAGGAACTGTCGGCGGAACTAATTTTACATAATCAACGGCCTCATGAATTTCCAAATCAGGATAATGGCCGTAAAGAGATGATTCAATACTGGCTCTATGCTGTCTCATGCATCTTACATAAAAATGTATTTTTCCTTCAATGCTGGCTAGCTCCCAAGAACACCAATAAGGCCCGTTGGGCAATTCCCCGTCACACCATATTTCGCGGAAATTAGCGACATCCATAATAGGCCATATGGCTGCAAACACGTCTTCCATAGCTTTGAGGGGCATAAGCATTGCTTCGAGTGGGATGACTTCTAATAAGACCCATTTTTGTTTTTGATAGTCATAATCCCAGCCAATCCACCAAAGATAAAGCGTTTTTAACTGCGACTGAAGCATTATCGGCAAAAATAACCACCACCATATGCGCAGGAAAGGCACCCACAAAATAATCAAAAATAAAATCAGCCACCAGAAAGAATCCCAGATGATTTTCTTAACCCAATCCCACCAAAATAAATAGCTTGGCAAAGCCATAATTTATATTCCAGTTGCCCTTATCAAATCAGGCAAATATTGAATAATAATAGATACTATTGAAACAACAAAAAATCCCATTACAA